>NZ_KV786531.1:0-8452 GCF_001806955.1 Burkholderia sp. HMSC10F09 | reverse complement strand
TGCCGACGAGCGTGCCGTCGTAGGGGTTGCGCACGTCGATCGTCGCGTCGCGCCACACGCGTTGCCCGTCGATCCGCAACGCTTCGTGCCGTGCGTCCGCGACGGGAATCGACTTCAGCACCGTGCTCATGAGGTCTCCCTTTTTCTGTCGTTGTTCGTCAGTCGACGACGACGATCCCTTCGTGCGCGAGGCAGCGGCACAGCGTCGTCCATGCCGGCGAATCGGGCCGGCCGTGCGTGTGCGTATCGATACGAATGGGCTCGCCGAGCACGCGCGACACATGCGCGAGCAGCGTATGCGCGATGCCGCTGCGCCGGTACGCGGGCTCGACATAGAGCCGCACGAGCAGCGGCGTACGCGCACTGTCGTCGATGCTTAGCTCGCCGACCGCTTCGTCGTCGCGATACGCGACCGCCAGCGCGTGCGCATCGTCGAACACGATGCGCATCACGCGCGCGCAACGATCCCTGAACACGACGACGTGCATCACGCTCCCTCCGCTCCGCTTTCGCGACGCACGCCGCGCGTGCGTCGTCCCGCGCCTGCGTACCGGGGAGTTTTCCGGATCGTGCAGCGGCGACGAGTTCAGTATCGTCTTGCCACGCCGGTGCGCAGTAGTACCAGACGCCGCCTTTCATTGAGTCCACATCTGGGTCGCGGCGCGCGTATGCTCGCGATACCGCGCGCCCGCCGCGGGACCGCGCGATGCGCCGCGGTGTCCGCCACGTTCGAAGGAGAAAGCATGTCGAGCCGTACCCCGACCGCGTTATGGGCGCAGCAGTTCCGGCGGTCGTCGACGTCGAAGACGAGCCTGCAGGACCAGATCCGGCGCATGCTCGTCGCCGCGATCCTCGACGGTCAGCTTGCGCCGGACGCCGCGCTGCCGTCGAGCCGCGAACTGGCCGACCAGCTCGGCGTCGCGCGCAACACGGTCGTGCTCGCGTACCAGATGCTCGTCGAAGAGGGGTACCTCATCTCGCGCGAGCGCAGCGGCCACTTCGTCAATCCGAAGATGCTCGAAGGGCTGCCGGGCTTCACGCCGGCGCCGCCCGAAGCGAAGCCGGACAGCGACGACGATGCGGGCCGCCCCGCGTGGCACGAGCGGATCGCGCATCCGCCGTCGAGGCAGCGCAACATCGTGAAGCCCGCGAACTGGCAGCACTACGAATTCCCGTTCATCTATGGACAGTTCGACCAGTCGCTGTTTCCGACCAACGACTGGCGCGAATGCTGCCTGAAGGCGCTGTCGGTGATGGAGATCCGCAACTGGGCGCCGGACCTGATCGAACGCGACGACGAATCGCTGATCCAGCAGATCCGCACGCGCGTGCTGCCGCGCCGCGGCGTGTTCGCGATGCCGGACGAGATCGTCGTGACGAACGGCTGTCAGCAAGCGCTGTACCTGATCGCGGATCTGCTGTGCGGCAAGCACACGACGGTCGGCTTCGAGAATCCCGGCTATCCGGACGCACGGAACATCTTCGAAAACCGCAACGCGCGGCTGCTGCCGCTGCCCGTCGACGGCAACGGCATCGCGCCCGACGAGCAGGATGCGGCACTCGCCCGCTGCGACTACGTGTACGTGACGCCGAGCCATCAGTGTCCGACCACCGCGACGATGCCGGTCGAACGCCGTCGCGCGCTGCTCGAACGTGCGCGGCAGCACGACTTCGTGATCATCGAGGACGACTACGAGAGCGAGAACACGTTCTCGGGCACGCCGCATCCGGCGCTGAAGAGCCTCGACACCGCCGATCGCGTGATCTACGTCGGCAGCCTGTCGAAGACCTTCGCGCCGGGGCTGCGGCTCGGCTACGTGGTCGGTCCGCGCGCGCTGATCCGCGAGCTGCGCGCGTTGCGGCGGCTGATGGTGCGCCATCCGGTCGCGTATATCCAGCGCGCGTTCGCGACGTTTCTCGCGCTCGGTCATCACGATGCGCTGCTGCGCCGGCTCGCGCACGCGTACAGCGAGCGCTCGCAGGCGCTGATGGCGGCGCTCGACGCGCATCTGCCGGACGCGCGCTACGTGCGCGTGACGGGTGGCGCGTCGTGCTGGGTCGAAGGCCCGCCGTGGCTGGATGCGGTGCGCCTCGCGGCCGACGCGCAGGCGGCCGGCATCCTGATCGAACCGGGCGACGTGTTCTTCATGAACGACGACGCCGATGCGCGCCGCTGTTTCCGGATGGGCTTCTCCGCGATTCCGCTGGAGCGGATCGATGCGGGGGTGCAGGCGCTGGCGCAGTGCGTGAACGGCCAGCGTCCAGCCGGATAAGGCACGCATGACGCGCGCACGATCCGCGCCGCACGCGCCGAGGCCGCGCGTGCACGCTGGCCCAAGCGAAACCCCCGAACTGGCGCTACCGTCAAAAACCGCCGCTCACTAACGTGTCGATACCGCGTGCCGCATGCGTGCCAGCGCAGCGCGGCCGCCCATCACTCGACAGGAGACACGTTATGGCAGATACGCTCACCGCCCCCGCCGCCGTCACGGCCGCCACGCTCGCGGCCTTTTCCGACGCGTTCAACCGACACGACGCGAATGCGCTGATGGGCTTCATGACCGAGGACTGCGTGTTCGACGCAGCCGGCGGCCCGGACGTGCACGGCACGCGCTTCGTCGGCCGCGACGCCGTGCGCGCCGCGTTCGAAGCGGTGTTCAAGACCTTCCCCGACGCGCACTGGGGCCGCGGCCGCCACTACGTGACCGGCAATCGCGGCGTGTCCGAATGGGTATTCACCGGCACGCATGCGGAAGGCTGGCGCATCGAGGCCGAAGGCTGCGACCTGTTCGAATTCCGCGACGGCCTCATCGCCGTCAAGCGCGCGTTCCGCAAGGAGCGCCCGAAGCAGCCGGCTTGATCCGCGAATTTGAAACGAATCATTTCATTTCATTCCATATTGCCGAGCCGACAGCGGAATCGCTTGACCCGGCTTCGCCTGAAACTAGTATCCGGAACATGATGTTCCGTTAATTGAACAATCTCGGAGACACCTATGAGCGAACACACCTCTTCCCAGCGCGCGTCGTCCAGCGGCCCGCAGGACATGACGCCGTCCGAAGCCTTCGTCGAGACCCTGGCCGCGAACGGCGTGACCGACATGTTCGGCATCATGGGCTCCGCGTTCATGGACGCGATGGACATCTTTGCGCCGGCCGGAATCCGCTTGATCCCGGTCGTGCACGAACAGGGCGCCGGCCACATGGCCGACGGCTATGCGCGCGTCTCGGGCCGCCACGGCGTCGTGATCGGCCAGAACGGCCCCGGCATCAGCAACTGCGTCACCGCCATCGCGGCCGCGTACTGGGCGCACAGCCCGGTCGTGATCGTCACGCCGGAAGCCGGCACGATGGGCATCGGCCTCGGCGGCTTCCAGGAAGCGAACCAGCTGCCGATGTTCCAGGAATTCACGAAGTACCAGGGTCACGTCACGCACCCGGCGCGCATGGCCGAATTCACCGCGCGCTGCTTCGATCGCGCGCAGGCCGAGATGGGGCCGACGCAGCTCAACATTCCGCGCGACTACTTCTACGGCAAGATCAAGGTCGAGATTCCGCAGCCGCGCAAGCTCGATCGCGGCCCCGGCGGCGAGCAAAGCCTGAACGATGCGGCCGAACTGATCGCGCAGGCGAAATTCCCCGTGATCATCTCGGGCGGCGGCGTCGTGATGGCAGACGCGGTCGAGGAATGCAAGGCGCTCGCCGAACGGCTCGGCGCGCCGGTCGTCAACAGCTACCTGCACAACGACTCGTTCCCGGCGAATCATCCGCTGTGGTGCGGCCCGCTCGGCTACCAGGGCTCGAAGGCCGCGATGAAGCTGCTGTCGCGCGCGGACGTCGTGATCGCGCTCGGCTCGCGGCTCGGGCCGTTCGGCACGCTGCCGCAGCACGGGCTCGACTACTGGCCGAAGGACGCGAAGATCATCCAGATCGACGCCGATCACAAGATGCTCGGTCTCGTGAAGAAGATCTCGGTCGGCATCTGCGGCGATGCGAAAGCCGCCGCGGTCGCGCTCACGCAGCGTCTCGCGGGCCGCACGCTCGCATGCGACGCCACGCGCGGCGAACGCGCCGACCAGATCGCGACCGAGAAGGCCGCGTGGGAGAAGGAACTCGACGAATGGACGCACGAGCGCGACGCGTTCAGCCTCGACATGATCGAGGAGCAGAAGCACGAGAAGACCTTCAACGGCGGCCAGTATCTGCATCCGCGCCAGGTGCTGCGCGAGCTCGAGAAGGCGATGCCCGAGGACGTGATGGTGTCCACCGACATCGGCAACATCAACTCGGTCGCGAACAGCTATCTGCGCTTCAACAAGCCGCGCAGCTTCTTCGCGGCGATGAGCTGGGGCAACTGCGGCTACGCGTTCCCGACGATCATCGGCGCGAAGGTCGCCGCGCCGCACCGCCCGGCCGTGTCGTATGCGGGGGACGGCGCATGGGGCATGAGCCTGATGGAGACGATGACCTGCGTGCGTCACAACATTCCGGTCACGGCCGTCGTGTTCCACAACCGCCAGTGGGGCGCCGAGAAGAAGAACCAGGTCGACTTCTACAACCGTCGCTTCGTCGCGGGCGAGCTCGACAACCAGAGCTTCGCGGCGATCGCGCGTGCGATGGGTGCCGAAGGGATCGTCGTCGATCGTCTCGAGGACGTCGGCCCGGCCCTGAAGCGCGCGATCGACATGCAGATGAACGAGGGCAAGACGACGATCATCGAGATCATGTGCACGCGCGAACTCGGCGATCCGTTCCGCCGCGATGCGCTGTCGAAGCCGGTCCGCATCCTCGACAAGTACAAGGACTACGTGTAACGCCGCGTCGCCGACGCATGACGCCGGCCGTGCGCGACGCGCGCGGCCGGTCCCCGGCCGGATGCCGTGCCCCGTGCGGGCCGCCGCTTCCGGCCGTTTTTCCTTCTGCGAGTTTCCGATGAAAGCTCTCGACCGCATTCTCGAAGCCGCGCGCCGCCGGCCGATGCGCATCGCGCTCAGCGAAGCCGACGATCCGCGCGTGCTCGCGGCCGCCGCACGCGCGACGCGCGACGGCATCGCGCACGTCGTGCTCGTCGGCGCGCGCGCGGCGATCCATGCGGCCGCCGCACGCGACGGCGTGTCGCTCGACGGCATGACGCTCGTCGATCCGGCCGCCTCCGCGTCGCGCGATGCGTATGCCGACACGCTCCATGCGCTGCGCAAGAACAAGGGCATGACGGCCGACGCCGCGCGCGACGCGGTACTCGACCCCTTGTGTCACGCGAACCTGATGGTGCGGCTCGGCGACGCGGACGGCTCGGTCGCGGGCGCCGTGCACGCGACGGCCGACGTCGTGCGCGCGGCGATCCAGCTGATCGGCGTCGATCCGGCGTTCCGTCTCGTATCGAGCTTCTTCCTGATGATGCTCTGCGAACCGTTCCACACGATCAAGGGCGGACTGATCTTCTCCGATTGCGCGCTCGTCGTCGATCCGGATGCCGAGCAGCTCGCCGAAATCGCAATGGCCGCCGCCGATAGCGCGCAGGCGCTGCTCGGCGAGACGCCGCGCGTCGCGATGCTGTCGTTCTCGACGAGCGGCAGCGCGCATCACGCGGCCGTCGACAAGGTGACGGCCGCGACCGAGCGCGTGCGCGCGCAGCGGCCCACGCTCGCGATCGACGGCGACGTGCAGCTCGACGCGGCGATCGTCGCGGAGATCGCCGAACGCAAGATCGTGCATTCGCAGGTCGGCGGGCACGCGAACGTGCTCGTGTTCCCGAGCCTCGAAGCCGGCAACATCGGCTACAAGCTCGCCGAGCGAATCGGCCGCGCGAAGGCGGTCGGCCCGCTGCTGCAGGGGCTGCGCCGGCCGGCGAACGACCTGTCGCGCGGCTGCAGCGCCGACGACGTCTATCACGTGATCGCGGCGACGACCGTGCAGGCGCAGGCGGCCGCGCAGCGCATCGCGGCGAGCGAGGCGGCACCCGCATGACCGCCGACAAACTCGCGATCCTGATCGCGTTGATCGGCGCCGGCAGCTACTTCCAGACCGTCACGGGCTTCGGGCTCGGGATGATCGTGATGGGCGCGACGAGCGGCTTCGGCCTCGCGCCGCTTGCGACGGTCGCGACGCTGATGAGCATCGTGTCGCTCGCGAACGGCGCGACGGCGCTGCCCGGCCGGCTCCATCACATCGACTGGCGCGCGGTCGGCGCGGCGACGCTCGGCATCCTGCCGTCGGTCGTCGCGGGCGTGGTGCTGCTCGAATGCCTGAGCCGTTCGGCGGCCGACCTGCTGCAGCTGATTCTCGGTGCGGTCGTGCTGTACGGCGGCGTCAGCGCCGCGTTGCGTCCGACGCCGCTCGACGTGCGCTCCGACAATCGCAGCTTCTTCATGAGCGGCGTGTTCGGCGGGCTGCTGAGCGGCCTGTTCGGCGTGTCGGGGCCGCCGCTGATCTTCCAGTTCTATCGGCAGCCGCTGACGCTCGTGCAGATCCGCTGCGCGCTGATCGTGCTGTTTACGACGACGTCCGCGACGCGCGTGCTCTACACGTTGTGCGAAGGCCGGCTCGATCGCGACATCTGGCTGCTCGCGGCACTCGCGACGCCGGTCGTGATGCTGACGACGGTCGCCGCGCGCCGCTATCCACCGCCGCTGTCGCCCGTCGCGACACGCCGGCTCGCATTCGGCGTGCTGGTGGCGATCGGCTGCGGACTGATCGCCACCTCGCTGCCGCCGCTGCTGCATCGCGCGTAAGCGGCTGCATCGCGCCCTTCGCGCGCCGCTCGCCCGGCCCGCAGGCAGGCTCGCGCATTCATCGCCGCGCGCCGATCCAGCGGGCGATCTCGGCGAGCCGCCTCATGTCGGGCGCGGACGTCAGGTCGATCGCGAGCCGCTGGCGATAGTACGGACCGAGATCGAGACCGACGCCAAGCCCGAGCACTTCGACGCGGTCGGCCGCTTCCGCGCGCGCGACGACCTGCTTCAGATGATTGTCGAGATAGAACGGATCGTTCGCGAGCGCGGTCGCGCCATCCATCGGACTGCCGTCCGAGATCACGACGAGGATGCGCCGCGCTTCCGGCCGCGCGGCCAGTCGTGCGCACGCCCATTCGACCGCCTCGCCGTCGATCCCTTCGCGGAACAGGTCGGCCTTGAACAGCGCGGCGATGCCGGTGCGCGCGTGGCGCCAGCGCGTCGTCGCATCCTTGAAGACCAGATGACACGCCTCGTTCAGGCGGCCCGGATGGCGCGGCTTGCCGCGCGCGAGCCATTCCTGCCGCACGCGGCCGCCGTTCCAGGCGCCGGTCGTGAAGCCGAGCACCTCGGTCGCGAGGCCTGCGGCGTCCCCGGCTCGCACGAGCGTATCGACCGTCAGCGCGACCGCGTCGATCCACGTCTTCATCGACCCGGAACAATCGATCAGGAAGCTCAGCGCGCAGTCGGCGCGCGGCCGCACACGCTCGAGCCGGAACAGCCGCCGCTCCGCCGGCGAACTGACCAGCTGCGCGAGTCGCCGGCCGTCGAGGCGGCCGTGCTCCTCGCCGAACGACCAGCCGTCCGTCTGCGGCACGACCAGCGCCGCACGCAGTACACGCGCGAGGCGCGGCACGTTGATCCGCTGCGCGGCGATCCGTGCGTCGAGCCGTTCGCGATACTCGCGCAGCAGCGCCGCGCGGATCTGCGCGGCCGGCTTCAGCTCGCGATCGTAGCGCGTCGTATACGCGCGATAAACGCCGTCGCCGCCGTGCAGCACCGCGCTCTCGCCCGTTTCGACGAGCGCCGGCAGGTCGACGCCCGTATCGTCGAAGTCGACCCACAACGAAAACTGCGTGAGCGCGTCGTCAGGCTCGCGCGTGTCGTTCGGATCGGTGTCGACGACCGACGCGCGTGCGTCGCGGATCATCGCCGCGATCCGGCGCGCGAGCGCGAGCGCGTGCACCGCGAATGCGCGCTGATCGTGCCGGCAGCGGCGCAGCGCGGCGAGCTGCGCGCCGATCTGCGGCACGATCGCCGCGCGCGACGCTTCGATCAGGTCTTCGGTTTCGTCGAGCACGGGCCAGCCGGACAGCCGCGACCATGCGATCTGCACGACCGTGTACACGAGGATGCCGACATGCGTGTCGGCCTGCCCCGACAGGTGAAACGTACGCGACCAGGCTTCGAACCGGTGCCGCAGGTTCCGCACGACGCCGCGCAGCGCGGGCGGCGCGAGCGATTCGCAGCGCAGTTGCTCGAGCATTTCGAACAGCACGCGCTCGACCGGATCGTCGCCGAGCTGCGCGCGATGCAGATCGGGATCCGAATGGAGAATGCGCAATGCGGCGCCGTCCGCCGCGCCGCGCCACGACGCGCGATCGTCGTCGGCCGCCTGCGCGCGCAGATGCGGCGCATGGATCGGCAGCGGCCGAAGCGCCCGACATACGCGGCCCGCGCGGTAGTGCAGCGTCGCGTCGCGCGTCATCGCGCGCACGGCGG
>NZ_KV786530.1:0-575 GCF_001806955.1 Burkholderia sp. HMSC10F09 | reverse complement strand
CGGCCGACGCGCGCACGATTGCGGCCGGCAGCGGCACGCGCTTCACGCGCGACGCGGTCGACGCGCCGGCGCCGCTCGCGCCGTATGCCGCCGCGTGGACCGACGGGATGCTGGTCGCCTCGCGGATGCGGCTCGCCGATCTCGTCGCGGAGCTCGACCGCTACCGGCGCGGCACGCTGCGCTGTGATGCGGCCGTCGCGGACCTGCGCGTGTCGGGCAGCTATCCGCTCGACGATCCGGCGCGCGTGCTCGACACGCTGAAGGCGACGCTGCCGATCGACGTCCGCTACGTGACGCGCTACTGGGCGACCGTCGTGCCGGCCCGTTCGTGACCGCGCGAAAAATTTCGGGCCGACGTGAGCCATTTCGCGGTCGTCGCGTGACATGGGAAATGAAAGCCGCACCGGCCCATCGTTTACCGACTTCTCGATCATGGTTTCCATCCGTCTCATGCCGCGGCGCCGTCCGGCGTCCGCCCGCCACACGCGGCGCACGATCGTGCCCGCCGTGCCGAACCGCGTCGCGCACCGGCTTGCCGGCGCCGTCCTGCTGTCCGCGCTGCTGCCGTTGCCCGC
>NZ_KV786529.1:0-19582 GCF_001806955.1 Burkholderia sp. HMSC10F09 | reverse complement strand
CGGTGGCGAACCCTGTTCGCCACCGCCCGCTTCGTTTCGTCTGCCGACGCGTCGTGTGCGCGCTTGCGTCCACGCTCGCGCGCCGTCAGCCGTCGTCGGCCTTCGCCTGCAGATCCTTCAAGCCCTGAATCACGACCAGCAGCGCACGCCCGTGCTCGTCGGAGCCGTCCCATGCGTCGACGATCGCGTCGCGCAGCAGATCGTTGTAGCGGCGGCGCGCAGGAGCGGTATCGAGGCCGTAGAAACTGCATAGCTTATTGAATGGCGCGCTGCGCCGCAGCCGCTGCCCCTTCGACAGCCTCAGACGCGACACCGTGGGCTGGCTGACGCCCGAAAGCCGCGCGATTTCGCTGGACGAGCGCGTATCCGCCAGCAGATGGCGCAACAGGTCTTGAACAGGAAAATCATTGTCCGGGGCTTCCATGCGATGCATTATACCTATACAGTTACGGTTGTTGAATGGGCTTGCTGTCTGCGGCGAGCGGCTGTATCCGAGAAAGTCGATGACACTGAAACACCTCCCTCCCACGTTCTGCTGGACGAAGATCGGTACCGAGTCCGGCGACGAACTGCCGACCGTCGTGCTCCGCAAGGAATGGGAGCGCAGGCTCGGCGGCGGGCGCTTTCTGTGGGGCATCAACCAGCCGCTCGGCAGCAGCGCGCAAGTCGCCGCGCATCGCACTGGTTCGCTGCTCGCGCTGTTTTCGCCGGTCGCATCGCGCTCGCGCAGCGGCGAGCGCAAGCGCGAGGACGCATTGCTGTGGAATGCGTGGATCGATGCGAGCGGGCAGGTGCGGCAGCTGCCGCCGCATGCGTTCATCGCGAGCCGTGCAACGCTGCCGTCGGGGCGCCGTCGCGAGCAGCACTACGCACTCGTCTGCATGTCGTCCACCGCGCTGACGGTCGGCACGCAGCTGCGCGTGTTTCCCGAGCATCTGCGCAGCGTGAGCACCGGCAAGCCGCTCGGCGCCGCGCAAGGCGCGGCCGTCGTCGACTGCGTCGGGCGCGCGAAGGAGCAAACGGGCAAGAGCTATCCGCTCGCGTTGTCGGTCGAACTCGAGGCGCCGTATTTCGTGCGGCTCGCGCAGCCGAGCGTGCTGAAGGCGCGCGATCTCGCGGAGGTCAACAAGGCGACGCGCGCGGGCGACTTCGAGCGTTTCGTCGAGCTCGTCGCGCGCTTGCGCGGCCGTTCGTCGACGGATGCGGTGCGCGGCTTCACGCGCGATCTGTTCGACGTGCCGCCGATCGAAACGGCCGCCGCGTACGTCGCGCCCGCGCATGTCGCGCGGTTGCGCACGCGGCCCGTGGCCGACCATGCGCGCGGGTTCACCGGCGATCTGTTCGATCTGTCGCCCGGCGAAGTGGCGGCGTTCGGCGCGCTCGCGCATCCGCGCGTCGGGCGCGCGTGACGCGCGCGTCGGCGGTGTTGCCGGCGCAAGAATTTGTTGCAATCTCGCCGTGGCGATTCGGCGAGCGCAGAGGGACAATCGGGTCGAAGCGCGTGGCGCGGTCGATGCGTCGGCATGCAGCCGACTGTCGGGCGCCGGCCCGCTTCGTCACGCAACCTAGGGAGAAGTGTCGATGTCGACCCACATCTGTTCACGAGAAGCCCGGGCCGCGCAACGCTTCGTCGAAGCGACCCGCAATGTCGATCAGGCATTTCGCGCAGTGCGCGGCGAGGGCGATGACGAAAACACGTCGATCGAGTATGCGGCCGCGATGTCGCGCCTCGATCGTGCACTCGACGAACTGGCGCGCGCGCAGGCGTTCTTCGATCACGTCGTGAGTGCGGACGCTGCGCGGCGCAACTGACGCGCGTATTTCTTCGATAGTCGGTGCGGCGTGGCACTGCGCGGTCTCGGTTGCACCGGGTCGATCGAATGCGTCGCGCTGCGTTCGGATTCCGCGTGTGAGCGGCGCGATCAGTGACGAAAGGCGTTTAATGTCGTGCGCGTGAAACGAGGCTGCGTTGCCGCGTCGCTTCGCAAGCGGTCGCGGCCGCATGCTATGCGATCGGGCGAACGCTCGCGATGAGTTTCCCGATCTGAACTGAATCGCTTGCGGCGAACGCCGAAATGCGTTCGACCGATCATTGCCGCATGATCGGCTCGTCATTCATTCCGTTGCCTCCCATCGAACTCGACAATCCACCCGTGCAACACCCGCACCGCGCGCGCAGTTCGCGATCGCAGGCGAGGCACTGTTCCCGTTTGCGAAGTCGGGCCTCGATTCGATGCTGCCGCGCGCCCGCGCATGCCGGCGATCGATCGCGCGAACCCGTCGCGCAGGCGGCCGTGCGCTACGCGAGCCGCAAATCCCACAACGCGTCGAGCACGTGTTGCGTCGCACGCTCGACGTGTCCGGCACGATGCGCGATGCCGAGCCGTCGCCACAGGCCGGGGCGCAGCGGACGCATCACGATACGCGCGTCGGCTAGCGGCGTCGCAGCCTCATGCGGCAACAGCGCCGCACCGTAACCGGCCGCCACCAGACTCTTGATCGCATCGTTGTAGTTCAGCTGAATGCGCGGCGCCGGATGGTGTCCGGCGGCCGCGAACCATTCGGCCGTCAGCCGTGACAGATGCGTCGTCGCATCGTTGAGAACGAGCGGCCGCGCAGCGAGCCATTCGGGCGTCACGCGCGCCGGACAGCGCCAATGCGCAGGCACGAACGCCATCACGGGATCGCGCCGCCACGGCTTGATCACGAGTCCGGCCACCGGCGGCTGCGGCAGTGCGACGAGCCCGACGTCGAGCGTGCCGTCCACGAGCCGCGACAGCGTTTCCTGCGAAGTCAGCACCGCGATCTGAACGTCGATCGCGGGATGGGGCGCGCGCAGCGCGTCGAGCGCCTGCGGCAGCAGATGCGCGATCACGCCGGTCGACGCGCCAAGGCGCACGCGTCCTTCGAGTCCCGCGACCTGACGCTGAACGTCGTCGAGCGCCTGCTCGGCGTCGGCGAGCAGGCGGCGCGCACGCTCGACCAGCACCGCACCGATCGACGTCGGCCCGACGTGCCCGCGCTTGCGCGACAGCAGCGGCGCGCCGATGCGCGCTTCGAGTTCGGCGATATGGAGGCTGACCGTCGGCGGCGCGAGGTGCAGCGCACGCGCCGCATCGGCAAACGAGCCGCGCTCGGCCACGGCGACCAACGTGCGCAGACGGTCCAGGCTGATCTCACGCATGGTGATGTCCCGATTCAAAAAAGTTGAATGTGTAGGTCATGAAATTCAACTTTTCCTATTCTAGACGGCCGCGCAACATAGGGGCTCGTTTTCAACCGTCACAACCCATAGTCAGCGGAGTCATCCACCATGAGCACGCCCGTAGTCTTCATCGACGGCGACCAAGGCACGACCGGCCTGCAGATTCACGACCGGCTGCGCGGCCGGACCGACATTCGCGTCTTCACGCTGCCCGCTGCCGAGCGCAAGGACCCGCGGCGCCGCGCGGAGGCGATCAACGGCTGCGACATCGCGATCCTCTGTTTGCCGGATGACGCCGCGCGCGAGGCCGTGAGCGCCATCGTCAATCCTGCCGTGCGCGTGGTCGATGCGAGCTCCGCGCATCGCACGCAGCCGGGCTGGACGTACGGATTTCCCGAAATGGCGCCGGCGCAGGCCGAGCAGATCGCGAACGCGCGGCGCGTCAGCAACCCGGGCTGCTATCCGACCGGCGCGGTCGGCCTGCTGCGTCCGCTCGTGGAAGCGCGGCTCATTCCCGCCGATTACCCGATCGCCATTCATGCGGTATCCGGCTACTCGGGACGCGGACGCGCGGGCGTGGAGGAACACGAAGGGCCGAGCGCCGCGAACGCGCGCGCCTATCAGGTGTACGGGCTGGCACTCGCGCACAAGCACGCACCGGAGATTCGACGGCACGCGACGCTGGCGCAGCGCCCGATCTTCGTGCCCGCATACGGCGCGTTCCGCCAGGGCATCGTGCTGACGGTGCCGATCGCGGTGCGCCTGCTGGCGCCCGGCGTCGACGGCCCCGCGTTGCACGCGTGCCTCGCACGTCACTATGCGCAGGCCGCGCACGTGCGCGTGCTGCCGCTGGAGGCATCGCGCGCGTCGACCCATCTGGACCCGCAGGCGCTGAACGGTACGAACGACATGCAGTTGAGCGTCTTTCACGACGCGGCGCAGGAGCAGGTGCTGCTCGCTGCGGTGTTCGACAATCTCGGCAAGGGCGCCTCGGGCGCCGCGGTTCAGAACCTGGACCTGATGCTCGCGCGGCAATAGCGGCCGGCCGGGCGTCTAGCGATCGATGCGCGACGGAGCGGCCAGCGTGTTGTCCGGATAGGCGGCCGCGCAGACGGCGCGCACTTCGTCGCGCAGCCAGCGGTGCGCCGGATCGTGATCGAGCCGAGGATGCCAGATCGCCGAAATGTTGAACGCGGGCAACGGCAGCGGCAGTGCGAACGACTGCACGCCGTTCGCGGCCGCGTAGTCGGGCATGAACGTATTGCCGAGACAGGAATGCGGGACGACGGCGAGCAGATCCGAATGACGGACGAGCTGCATCGCGCCGGTATAGGAGGGCACGACGATCGGCACGTTGCGCGGCACGCCGGTCGATTCGAGCTGGGCGTCGATCGGATTGTCCGCCTCGCCGGTACGCGAGATCGTCACGTGGTCGTACGCAAGCCATCGCTGCATGTCGATCTCGCCCGCGGCGAGCAGCGGATGGCCGATCCGGCACAGGCCGACGTAGCGATCCGTGAACAGCACACGCGTGCGGATTTCGGGCGCGGCGGTTTTCACGACGCCGATTTCCAGATCGACGAGCCCGTCGCGCAACGCTTGCGCATTCCAGTCCGGCTTCGGCACGAAGCGCAGCTGTACGCCGGGCGCCGCGCGGCGGACGCGGTTCGTCAACGCGGCACCGAGCAGATCGACGAAGCCTTCGCCCGCGCGCAACGTGAAGCGCTGCGCGAGCGTCGCGCTGTCGAACCGGTACGCGGCGCGGCTCAAGACCGATTCCGCTTCGCGCGCGAGGGCGGGAATGCGCCGGCTCAACTGCTCTGCGTAGGGCGTCAGCACGAGCGTTCGGCCCGCCTGCAGCAACAGGCGATCGCCCGTCAGCGCGCGCAGGCGCGCGAGCGTGCGGCTCGTCGCCGATACGCTCAGGTTCAGGCGGCGCGCCGCGCCGGTGACGCTGCGTTCGGTCAGCAACGCATCCAGCGCGGTCAGCAGGTTCAGGTCGACGCGTGACATGCGGCGAGCATAATCGAAAACGCCGCACGGATGGCGTGCAATGCAATCGACGATTGCACGCGGCGCGTCTGGTGCAAACCGGACGCGATCCCGACAATGCATGGTGCCGCTGTCGAAAAGGAGTAGCCCATGCCCGATACCTCTCGCCCTCGTCCCACGATCCTGCTCGTCGGCGCGTCGCGCGGCCTCGGTCACGCAATGGCGGCCGAGTTCCTGAAGCGTGGCTGGGACGTCGTAGGCACCGTGCGCGCGGATCGCGGACGCACGCCGCTGCACGCGCTCGCCGAGGCGTACCCGGACCGGCTGCGGATCGAAACGCTCGACATCACGCAGCCCGAGCAGATCCGCGCGCTGGCCGGGCGCCTGTCCGGTCGCGTCTTCGACATCCTGTTCGTCAATGCCGGGACGACGAATCCGGATCCGACGCAGACCATCGGCGAGGTGTCGACCGACGATTTCGTCGAACTGATGATCACGAACGCACTGAGCCCGATGCGCGTGGTCGAGACGCTGGCCGGCCTCGTGCCGCGCAACGGGTTGATCGGCATCATGTCGTCGGGGCAGGGCAGCATCGCCGACAACGAATCGGGCCAGCGCGAGCTCTATCGCGGCAGCAAGGCCGCGCTGAACCAGTTCATGCGCAGCTTCGCGGCGCGTCATGCGCAGACGCCGCTCGCGATGGTGCTGATCGCGCCCGGCTGGGTACGCACCGAGCTCGGCGGGCCGGACGCGCGGCTGTCGATCGACGAAAGCGTGCCGGGCGTCGTCGACGTGCTGCTCGCCAAACGCGGGCGCGCGGGGCTCGAATATCTCGACTATCGTGGTCGAACCGTGCGGTGGTGAGCGGCACGGTTTCCGCAGCGCGGACCGGGCACGCGTCGTCCGCAGCGACTGCGCTGCCCGTCATGCAGCGGCCGTGCACGGCCCCGCGATCGACGCCGCGCGTCGCGCCGCGTGCATCACGAGCGCCGCACGGCAGCCGCCGACGGATGCGCGTGCATCGCGTACCGGCCGCGCTCGAACGATGTCGCGAAGAAGCGCATCTGATAACGGATCGCCTGCGCCCAATAGTCCCACGTGTGGCCGCCCGCCCGCTCCGCATAGTCGTGCGGCACGCCCAGTGCGACGAGCCGTTCGTGCAGCGTGCGGTTCGAGCCGATGAACGCGTCGTCGCGCCCGCAGTCGATCGTCAGGTCGACATGCGTGTGCACGAATGCGCGGGCGCTTTCGACAATCGCGTTGCGGCTCCAGAACGACGGATGGCGGACCGGATCGCCGAACACATGGTCGATGCCCGGTTCGTCCTCGCAGTTGCGCGGGTCGACGGCGCCGCTGATGCTGCCGGCCGCGCCGAACGTATCGGGCCGGTCGAGCGCGATGCGCAGCGCGCCGAAGCCGCCCATGCTGAGGCCCGTGATCGCACGCGTGCGCCGCGTCGCCAGCGTGCGGAAATGCGCGTCGACGTAGGACACGACTTCGTCGCCGACGAAGGTTTCGTAGCGGCTGCCCGAATCGAACGGGCTGTCGATGTACCAGCTTTCGTGTCCGCCGTCGGGCATCACCAGAATCACGCGATAGCGGTCGGCGAGTTCGCCGATGCGCGTGTTCGCGGTCCAGTCGGTGTGGTCGCCCCCCGAGCCGTGCAGCAGATAGACGACCGGATAGCGTTCGACGCGGTGCGCACCGCCGCGCAGATAGTCGTCGGGCAGGACGACGGTCGCCGCGAGCGTCGCGCGCATCGCGGCGCTCGGAATCGCGACGGTGCGCGTATGAAACGCGCGTGCGGGGCCGGCCGCTGCGAGCAGCAGAAGCAGCCAGCACACGCGCATCAGCTTCATCGATCGTCGGACTCGTCGCACTTGTCGCATTCGTCGCGTTCACCGGAAAAGCGGGCATTCGGCATCCCGTGCCGAGCGACTCTAGCAACCGGGCCTTTCAACCGAATTTCGGCGAAACATACGGGTTGTCAGGTGCCGGCCAGCGACGTCGGCGGCATGCCGCCGAGACCACGTCCTACGGCTTGTGGCGCGCGTCGATCTCGTCGCGCAGCCGCGCTTCCTGCGCCTGCAGCTCGGGCGTGAACGCCGCGCCGAAGTCTTCCGCCTCGAATATCGGACGGATCTCGATCTCCGATTCGCCGGGCATCGGGTTCGGGCAGCGCTTCACCCATTCGACGGCTTCGTCCATCGATTTCACTTGCCACAGCCAGAACCCGGCGACGAGCTCCCTGGTTTCGGCGAACGGGCCGTCGATCACGGTCCGGCCTTCGCCGGCAAAGCGCACGCGCTTGCCGCGCGAGCTGGGATGGAGCCCTTCGCCGGCGAGCATCACGCCGGCCTTCACGAGCTCCTCGTTGAACCGTCCCATCGCGGTCAGCAGTTCGGTATCGGGCAGCGCCCCCGTTTCCGAATAGGCCGTGGCCTTCACGATCACCATGACGCGCATTGTCGTTTCTCCTTCGATATGAATGTGGATCGCATGCCGGCCGCGCGTGACGGCGGCTGCGGGCTTGCAATCACACGACGCACGACGCGTCGGGAAATCGACATCGACCGACAAAAAAGCGTGCGCGTCAGGCGCGCGCCCGGAACTGGTATGCTGACCGCCATTACGTCACGCCGGAGGGTGTCATGGCTGCGAAGGTAGTGTCGAAGAAGAAATATCTGAAGATTCTGAACAAGCGTCTGCGCGCGGCGCCCGATGCGCCGGCCGGCGCGTCGTTCGTGTTCTATCCGCCCGGCGCGAAGGCGAAGCACGCGACGGGCGTCGTCTCGAGCGAGCCATGTGCCGCGCATGAACTCGAGACGATGGCGGCGATTCAGCGCAAGGCGGCCGAGGAATTCATCGTCGCCGGCGCGTAAGCGGCGGCGGCGGCGGGCGTCGCGTACCGATCAGGCTGCGGTTGCTCGGTGCACGTTGCACGGCGTTTGTTGCACGACGCCCGTTGCACGACGCCTGTTGCACGACGCCCGTTGCACGGCGCCCGTTGCACGACGCCCGTTGCACGGCGCCTGTTGCACGACGCCCCGAAATCATGCATGGCGCCGGGTCCGCACGCCACACGCCGATCACGACACCTTGTCGGCCGTCGCCGGATACCGGCCGCCGGCACCGCCTTCGTCGCCCGACGCCAGCTCCTCGAGCGCGAGCCCCTTCGTTTCGATGCCGAGCGTCCAGACGGCGAGCGCCGCGGCGGCAAACGACAGCGCACCGAGCGTAAACACGCCGCCCTGCCCGAACACGGGCAGCACGACGCCGACGACGTACGGGCCGATCAGCGAGCCGATCCGGCCGATCGCCGAGGCGAAACCCGAGCCCGTCGCGCGCGCGCCGGTGCCGTACAGCTCGGGCGTATACGTGTACAGCGCGGCCCACATGCCGAACAGGAAGAACTGCATCGCGAGCCCGGTGCCGATCAGCAGCGCCATGCTGCCGCCGTACAGCGCGCTTTGTCCGTACGCGTACGCCATGATGCCGCCGCCGACGAGCGACGCGATGCAGGTCGGCTTGCGTCCCCAGCGCTCGACGAGCCACGCGGCGCACAGAAAGCCCGGCACGCCGCCGAGCGAGATCAGCACCGTATAGAACACCGATTTCGTGACTTCGAAGCCGGCCTGCTGCAGCAGCGCGCCGAGCCACGACGTGAGCCCGTAGAAGCCGAGCAGTGCGAAGAACCACAGCAGCCACACCATCGTCGTGCGGCGGCGATAGGCGCCGCTCCAGATCTCGCGCAGCGCGCCGCGCCCGCGCGCGGCAACCGGCTCGGCGAGCCGCGACGGCGGCGGCAGCGTCGCGACGCCGGCCGAGCGCATCACCTTCGCCTCGATCGTGCGCAGCACGGCGTCGGCTGCCTCGTGACGGCCCGCATGCTCGAGCCAGCGCGGCGATTCGGGCACGATGCGGCGCACGACGAGCACGAACACTGCGGGAATCGCGAGCAGCGCGAACACGGTGCGCCAGCCGAACTGCGGCAGCACGAAGTAGGCGACGATGCCGGCCGTAATGAAGCCGAGCGGCCAGAAGCCGTCCATCAACGCGATCAGGCGGCCGCGCTTCTCGGTCGGCACGAATTCGGACAGCAGCGTCTGCGCGACCGGAAACTCCATGCCCATCCCGATCCCGAGCAGCACGCGATAGACGATCAGCGCGTCGACGCTCTGTGCGGTCGAGCACAGATACGACGCGGCGCCCCACAGCACCATGCTCCACTGAAACACGGGCCGGCGGCCAAAGCGATCGGCGAGCAGGCCGGCGACGGCCGCGCCGAGCACCATCCCGACGAAGCTCGCGCTCGCGACGACGCCGGCGGCGGCCGTCGACAGCCCGAACTCCTTGCGGATCGAGCCGAGCACGAAGGTCATCGTGCCGAGGTCGACCGAATCGAAGAAGAACGCGATCGCGATGATGAAGAAGATCCGCTTGTGATAGCCGGAAAACGGCAGGCGTTCGAGCCGGGCGGCAGCGGAGGCGGGGGCAGTGGCGGCGGGCATGGCGTCCTCTGAAAGAAAGGAAGCCTCGAAGCGACGGGCTTCAAGGCTTCGAGCTTTCAGTAGACGCGACCACAAAAGGCCGCATTGGAGGAAAAGCGTCGTCGGCTTGAACAAATGCGTCATTGCTGCCGACGCGTGCGCGTTCAGTTTTTCAGCTTGTAGCCGGTGCGGAACATCCACGCGACGATCGCGAGCAGGATCACGAGGAACAGCGAGGTCGCGGCGAGGCTGATGCCGACGTGCACGTCCGCGAGCCCGTAGAACGACCAGCGAAAGCCGCTGACGAGATAGACGATCGGATTGAACAGCGTGATCACGCGCCACGCGGGCGGCAGCATGTCGACCGAATAGAAGCTGCCGCCGAGGAACGTGAGCGGCGTGATGATCAGCAGCGGCACGAGCTGCAGCTTCTCGAAGCTGTCGGCCCAGATGCCGATCACGAAGCCGAACAGGCTGAACGTGACGGACGTCAGCACGAGAAACAGCACCATCCAGAACGGATGCAGGATGTGCAGCGGCACGAACAGCGCGGCGGTCGCGAGGATGATCAGCCCGAGCAGGATCGACTTCGACGCGGCCGCGCCTACGTAGGCGGTCACGATTTCCCAATGCGACACGGGTGCCGACAGCACCTCGTAGATCGTGCCCGTGAAGCGCGGGAAGTAGATGCCGAACGACGCGTTCGAGATGCTTTGCGACAGCAGCGACAGCATCACGAGGCCCGGCACGATGAACGAGCCGTAGCCGATGCCGTTCACGTCGCTGATCCGCGAGCCGATCGCCGACCCGAACACGACGAAGTAGAGCGACGTCGAGATCACCGGCGCGATGATGCTCTGCATCAGCGTGCGGCGCGTGCGCGCCATTTCGGCGCGATAGATTGCGCGGATCGCGTGGAAGTTCATGTGCGCCATGATGGTTATGCCCGTTGTGCGCCGTTGCGGCGGTTGTCGATCAGGCTGACGAAGATGTCCTCGAGCGAGCTCTGCGTCGTGTGCAGGTCGCGAAACCCGATGCCGGCCGCGCCGAGCGCGGCGATCAGCGTCGCGATGCTCGCGTCGTCGCGCTGCGAATCGTACGTGTACACGAGTGCGGCGCCGCCTTCCGCGAGTTCGAGCCCGAACGGCGCGAGCGCGTCGGGCACGCTCGCGAGCGGATGCTCGAGCTGCACGGTCAGCTGCTTCTTGCCGAGCTTGCGCATCAGCTCGCGCTTCTCCTCGACGAGCACGAGTTCGCCGCCGAGGATGATGCCGATCCGGTCGGCCATTTCCTCCGCTTCCTCGATGTAGTGCGTGGTCAGCACGATCGTCACGCCGTCTTCGCGCAGCGTATCGACGAGCTTCCACATGTCGCGGCGCAGTTCGACGTCGACGCCGGCCGTCGGCTCGTCGAGGAACAGGATCCGCGGCTCGTGCGACAGCGCCTTCGCGATCATCACGCGGCGCTTCATCCCGCCGGACAGCGTGATCAGCTTGTTATTGCGCTTGTCCCACAGCGAGAGCGCCTTCAGCGTCTTCTCGATGTGCGCGGGGTCGGGCGCCTTGCCGAACAGGCCGCGGCTGAACGACACGGTCGCCCAGACGGTCTCGAACGCGTCGGTCGTCAGTTCCTGCGGTACGAGGCCGATCAGCTCGCGCGCGGCGCGATACGCGTCGCGGATGTCGTGGCCGCCGACGGTCACGCGGCCTTCGGTCGGCGTGACGATCCCGCAGACCGAGCCGATCAGCGTCGTCTTGCCGGCGCCGTTCGGACCCAGCAGCGCAAAGATTTCGCCGGGGCGGATGTCGAGCGTCACGTGCTTCAGGGCCTGGAAGCCGGACGCGTATGTTTTCGAGAGGTCGGAAATCGAGAGGATCGGTTGCATGCTCGCGGATGGCTGGCGGATCGCAGCGACGGCACGCGCGGCGCGTTCGCCCCACGGCCGGCACAAGGCAGCCGAACGCGGGCACGACGCGGCACACATGCGCGATGTCGATCGCACGGGGTGCGGAATCGCAGGATCGCCATCTTAGCAATCGGCAGATGTAAATGCATTTCCGTGGAAAGGGCGCCGCAGTTGTATCGGCGATTGGCGCAAAAGGCGCGCGCTGCGCGACATGTCCGGTCTATTTATTCGGAATGAGCGAACAATGGGCGGCGATTTGGGCCGATCGGGCCAAGTAACGCGCGGCGGAAGCGCGGGCAGTGCGGGCAGTGCGGGAAGCGCGGGAAGCGAACAACAGGACGCGCACCGCAACCTGCGGTGCGCGTCCGCCGACTCAGACCGTTTCCGGCTGACGCACGGCCTTCGCGACGTTGCGCGCCGGTGCGCCGTTCGCGACGAAGTACGGCACGTTCGCGCGCTCGAGCGGCTTGCGGCCGCGGATCTTGTCGGCGATCTTCTCGGCGATCATGATCGTCGGCGCGTTCAGGTTGCCGGTCGTGATGATCGGCATGATCGACGCATCGACGACGCGCAATCCTTCGAGCCCGTGCACGCGCCCTTCGTTGTCGACGACCGCCATGTCGTCGTAGCCCATCTTGCACGAGCACGACGGATGGAACGCGGTTTCGGCGCGGGCGCGCACGAACGCGTCGAGCTCCTTGTCGCTCTTCAGGTCGGCGCCCGGATTCAGCTCGCGGCCGCGATAGCGGTCGAGTGCCGGCTGCCGCATGATCTCGCGCGTCGCGCGGATTGCGTCGCGGAATTCGCGCCAGTCGAGCGCTTCGGCCATGTAGTTGAAGAGGATGCTCGGATGCGCGTTCGGATCGCGCGAGCGCAGCTTCACGCGGCCGCGGCTCGGCGAACGCATCGAACCGACGTGCGCCTGGAAGCCGTGCATCTCGATCGCGTTCGAGCCGTTGTAGTTGATCGCAACGGGCAGGAAGTGATACTGGATGTTCGGCCAGGGATCGTCGTCGCGCGTGCGGATGAAGCCGCCCGCCTCGAAGTGGTTGCTCGCGCCGAGGCCGGTGCCGTTCAGCATCCATTCGAGGCCGATCTTCGGCTGGTTCCACCACTTCAGCGCGGGATAGAGCGACACCGGCTCCTTGCATTCGTACTGGATGTACATCTCCAGATGGTCCTGCAGGTTCTGGCCGACGCCCGGCAGATCGAGCACGATCGGAATGTCGAGTTCCTTCAGCCAAGCGCCGGGGCCGACGCCCGAGCGCTGCAGCAGCTGCGGCGATGCGATCGCACCGCTGCACACGAGCACTTCGCGGCGCGCATGCGCGGTCGCGCGCTCGTTGCCGCGCAGATACGTGACGCCCGATGCGCGTTTGCCGTCGAACAGGATGCGATCGGCGAGCGCGTGCGTGACGATCTCGAGATTCGGCCGCGTCTTCGCCTGATCGAGGTAGCCGCGCGCTGTGCTCGCGCGGCGGCCCTTCGGCGTGACCGTGCGGTCCATCGGGCCGAAGCCTTCCTGCTGATAGCCGTTCAGATCCTCCGTGCGCGGATAGCCTGCCTGCACGCCGGCCTCGACCATCGCCTCGAACAGCGGATTCACGCCCGGCTTGCTGGTCGTCACCGACACGGGACCGTCGGCGCCGTGATAGTCGTTCGGCCCGATGTCGCGCGTCTCGGCCTTCTTGAAGTACGGCAGGCAGTCGAGATACGTCCAGTTCTCGAGGCCCTGGTGCGTCGCCCAGTTGTCGTAGTCGAGCGCGTTGCCGCGGATGTAGCACATCCCGTTGATCAGCGACGAGCCGCCGAGCCCCTTGCCGCGCCCGCATTCCATCCGGCGGTTGTCCATGTGCGGCTCGGGATCGGTCTCGTACGCCCAGTTGTAGCGACGGCCCTGCAGCGGATAGGCAAGCGCCGCCGGCATCTGCGTGCGGAAGTCGAAGCGGTAGTCGGGGCCGCCTGCTTCGAGCAGCAGCACCGTCACATTCGGATCTTCCGTCAGGCGCGTCGCGAGCACGTTGCCCGCGGAGCCCGCGCCGCAGATGATGTAGTCGTATTCGCGTGTCGTCATGACGGTTGAACTCCTTGAGGACTCAAAATACCGGGTTGTAGCGGCCGAGCTCGACCTGCACCGACTTGATCCGAGTGTAGTGTTCGAGCGTCGTGATGCCGTTCTCGCGTCCGACACCGGATTGCTTGTAACCGCCAACCGGCATTTCGGCCGGCGATTCGCCCCACGTGTTGATCCAGCAGATGCCGGCTTCGAGTCGGTGGATCGTGCGGTGCGCGCGCGACAGGTTCTCGGTCACGACCCCGGCCGCGAGCCCGTAGTGCGTGTCGTTGGCACGCGCGATCACTTCGTCCTCCGATTCGAAATCGAGCAGGCTCATCACGGGCCCGAAGATTTCCTCGCGCACGATCTTCATGTCGTCGCGGCAGTCGCCGAACACGGTCGGCGCGACGTACTGCCCGTTCGCGAAATGGCCCTCGGTCAGCCGCGTGCCGCCCGCGAGCAGCTTCGCGCCTTCGGCCTTGCCGCTTTCGATGAAGCCGAGCACCTTGTCGAGCTGCGCGGCCGACACGAGCGGGCCGAAGTTCGTATCGGCATCGGTCGGCTTGCCGACGCGGATGCGCTTCACGCGCTCGAGCACCTTCTGCGTGAAGGCGTCCTTGATCGAGCGGTGCACGAATACGCGCGTGCCGTTCGTGCAGACCTGCCCGGAGCTGAAGAAATTCGCGGTGACGGCGATGTCGGCGGCGCGATCGAGATCGGCGTCGTCGAACACGATCAGCGGCGACTTGCCGCCGAGCTCCATCGTCACTTCCTTCAGCGACGACGCACCCGCGAGCGACATCACCTTCTTGCCCGTTTCGACGCCGCCGGTGAACGACACCTTCGCGATGTCCGGATGGCCGGTCAGCAGCGCGCCGACCGAGCCGTCGCCCTGCACGACGTTGAACACGCCGGCCGGCACGCCGGCTTCGGTGTAGATCTCGGCGAGCTTCAGCGCGCTCAGCGGCGTGACTTCGCTCGGCTTGAACACCATCGCATTGCCGGCCGCGAGCGCGGGCGCCGTCTTCCAGCAGGCGATCTGGATCGGGTAGTTCCATGCGCCGATGCCCGCGCACACGCCGAGCGGCTCGCGGCGCGTGTAGACGAACGACTCGGCGCGCAGCGGCACCTGCAGCCCTTCGATCGCGGTCGCGAGGCCCGCGTAGTACTCGATCACGTCCGCGCCGGTGACGATGTCGACTGCGAGCGTCTCGGCGATCGGCTTGCCGGTGTCGCGCGTTTCGAGCGCCGCGAGTTCGTCGTTGCGCTCGCGCAGCAGCTCGACCGCACGGCGCAGGATCCGCGAGCGCTGCATCGCGGTCATCGCGGCCCATTCGCGCTGGCCTTCGCGTGCGGACGCGACCGCGCGGTCGACGTCGGCCGCGCTCGCCTGCTGGACCTGCGCGAGCAATTCGCCGGTGGCCGGATCGAACGTGTCGAAAGTCTTGCCGCTCGTCGCGTCGACGTAACCGCCGCCGATGTAGAGCCGCTGCAAACCGTATACGGACATGAGGATCTCCTTGAAGGCGCCTGCCGCGCGTCAGTCGGACGCGAGCAGCAGGTCGATGTAGTCGTGGGCAAGCTTCAGCGCCGCCCGGGTGTCGATCGGGCCGCCGGCGAGCGCGCCGCGCAGCCACAGGCCGTCGATCAGCGCGGCCAGGCCGCTGGCCGCCTCGCGCGCCTTGGCGCGCGGCAGCGCTTTCGCGAACTCGGCGCACAGGTTGGAATGCAGGCGCCGCGTGTTCACGTGCTGCAGGCGCTTGAGCATCGGGTCGTGCATGCTCTGCGACCAGAACGCGAGCCAGGTCTTCATCACCGGCGCGGCGATCTGCGTATCGTCGAAGTTCGCGGCGACGATCGCGCGCAGCCGCGAGCGCGGATCCTTGCGCGCGGCCGTGCGGCGGCGCGTGGTGGCCGACCACAGATCGCGCAGCACGTGCCGCATCGTCGCTTCGAGCAGCCCGTCCTTGTCGCCGAAGTAGTGGCTGACGATGCCGGTCGAGATGTTCGCGCGCTGCGCGACCGATGCGAGCGTCGTGCCGGGCAGCCCCGCCTCGTCGATCGAGCGCAGCGTCGCGTCGATCAACTGCGCACGGCGGATCTCCCGCATTCCGACTTTCGGCATCGTCACTCCTGTCGCCCGCGCGGGCCTCGATGGAAAGTCCGCAGCTTAGCGGTTTTTTATTGATCGTTCAATCAACAAAAAAGCGGGGTCGGAGGCAACGATCGGCGCGGTGGCCGCGCCTTCGTGCCGCGCGTTCATGCGTTGCGCGGCCCGACTTTCGTGTTTCCGCCATCGATGTCGGCGGCGATCAAACGCATGTCGCGTTTGAGACATCGGCGCCCCGGCCTCCCGGACTACTCTCGGACAGCACGTCGCGCGTGTTCGGCAACCGCCGCAGCGCAGCGGCGCCATCCAACGAGACATGGAGACAATACGATGAGCAGCAATCGAGGTGTCGTCTATCTTGGGCCGGGCAAGGTCGAGGTGCAGAAGATCGATTATCCGAAGATGGTCGACCCGAGCGGCCGCGCAATCGGACACGGCGTGATCCTGAAGGTCGTCAGCACGAACATCTGCGGCTCGGACCAGCACATGGTGCGCGGCCGCACGACGGCGCCGGTCGGTCTCGTGCTCGGTCACGAGATCACGGGCGAGGTCGTCGAGGTCGGCCGCGACGTCGAGACGCTGAAGATCGGCGATCTCGTGTCGGTGCCGTTCAACGTCGCGTGCGGCCGCTGCGCGATGTGCAAGGAAACGCATACGGGCGTGTGCCTGAACGTGAACCCGTCGCGCGCGGGCGGCGCGTACGGCTACGTCGACATGGGCGGCTGGATCGGCGGCCAGGCCGAGTACGTGCTCGTGCCGTATGCGGACTTCAACCTGCTGAAATTCCCGGACCGCGATCAGGCGATGGCGAAGATCCGCGATCTGACCTGCCTCTCCGACATTCTGCCGACCGGTTATCACGGCGCGGTCAGCGCCGGCGTGAAGCCGGGCTCGACGGTCTACATCGCGGGCGCGGGCCCGGTCGGGATGGCGGCGGCGGCGTCGGCGCGCCTGCTCGGCGCGGCGGTGACGATCGTCGGCGACATGAACGCGGAACGCCTCGCGCATGCGAAGGCGATGGGCTTCGAGACGGTCGACCTGTCGAAGGACGCGACGCTCGGCGAACAGATCGCGCAGATCCTCGGCAAGCCGGAGATCGACTGCGCGGTCGACTGCGTCGGCTTCGAGGCGCACGGCCACGGCTCGTCGGGCCATGCGGAGGAAGCGCCCGCGACGGTGCTGAACTCGCTGATGGAAATCACGCGGCCGGCCGGCGCGATCGGCATTCCGGGCCTGTACGTGACGGACGATCCGGGCGCGCAGGACAAGGCCGCGCAGCACGGCAGCCTGAGCATCCGCTTCGGTCTCGGCTGGGCGAAGTCGCATTCGTTCTTCACGGGCCAGACGCCGGTGCTGAAGTACAACCGCAACCTGATGCAGGCGATCCTGTACGACCGCCTGCCGATCGCGAAGATCGTCAACGTGACGGTGATCTCGCTCGACGACGCGCCCGAAGGCTACAAGAAGTTCGACGGCGGCGCGCCGCGCAAATTCGTGATCGATCCGCACGGGCTGCTCGCGGCCTGACGCGCAGCGCACGCACCCACGACGCGGGCGGCGCCGGAAACGGGCCGCCCGTTTGTTCTGTGGCGGCCGCTTCGCGGCGCGGCCGTGCGTTTTTCCGCGCGCCATCGCGCGTGCGATTGCTGCGATAATCGACGCCCAGTTCCCGAACCTTCTCGCGGCAGCCCGCAGCCGTTACCCGGATGGCCAAGTCGATTCCCCTCGCAGCGCTGCACACGTTCGTCGAAGTCGCGCGCTGCGGCAGCATGAAGCAGGCGGCCGATCTGCTCTGCCTGTCGCCCGGCGCGGTCAGCCAGCACGTGCGCCATCTCGAGGATCGCCTCGCGGTGCGGCTGTTCGAACGCAACGGCCGCGAACTCGAACTGACCGGCACCGGCCGCGCACTGTTCGACGCGCTCGCCGGCGGTTTCCGCGAAATCGAAAGCGCGTGGGCCAACCTGCACGGCGCGAACCGGCGCGTGGTGCGCCTGACCGTGACGACGACCGCGTCGTTCGCGAACACCTGGCTCGTCCAGCGTCTCGGCGCGTTCAACGCGCACTATCCGGAAATCGAAATCACGATCGACACGCGGCCGCAACTGGTCGACCTGCGCCGCGACTACGTCGACATCGCGATCCGGCACGGGCTCGGCCGCTATCCGGGGCACGCGTCGTTCCGCATCTGGACGCCCGAGCTGTGGCCGGTATGCAGCCCGCAACTGCTCGATCGGGCGCGGCCGATCGCGCAGCCGGCCGACTGTCTCGCGTATCCGCTGCTGCAGGACGCGGACCGCGCGGACTGGGTGCTGTGGCTGCGCGCGCAGGGCATCGAGGATCCGCGCGCGCAGCGCGGCGCGAGCTTCAGCGACGACGCGCTGCTGATCAAGGCCGCCGTCGCGTCGCAGGGCATCGCGCTCGTGCGCGACATCTATGCGCGCGACGAAATCGCGGCCGGGCGCCTCGTACGCGTGCTCGCGCGGCCGTGGCCGACCGAGCTGTCGTATTACGTCGTCTGCAACGAAGCGCGGCGCGACGAGTGGAAGATCGTGGCGTTTCGCGACTGGCTCGCGCGCGAAATCGGCGACGGCGCCGGCGAGCCGGCAGGCCGCGATACGCGCGACACGCTAGCGCCGTGACGCGCGCGCGGCCGCGGTCGCGAACCCATTCAGCTTGCCGGTCGCGAGCGCGGTGCCGAGCAGGATGATCGCGCAGCCGGCGAGCGTCTGCGCGGTGATCGTCTCGTGCAGAAACACCGCGCCCCACACGACGCCGAACACTGGAATCAGGAACGTGACCGACGCCGCATACTGCGCGCCCGCGTTGCGGATCAAGCGGAAATACAGCAGATACGCGATCGCGGTGCAGACCGCGCCGAGCAGCACGACCGCGATCCAGGCGGACGCGTGAACGTCGCCGCGCGGCCATAGCGGCGCCGCGAGCGGCGCGAGCACGATGGCGGCGAACAGCTGGCTGCCGAAGGCTGACACGAACGGCCGCACGTTCGCGAGCTTGCGCTTCGAGTAATGGGCGGCGAAGCCGTACGACAGCGTCGCGAGCATCGCGGCCGCGATCGCGCCCGGCGTGCCGGCCGCGCCGGCGCCGACCGCCGAACCGGCGAGCACGACCACGCCGGCGAAACCGACCGCGAGCCCGAGCGTCTGCGGTTTCGTCAAAGGCGTGCGCAGCCAGACGTAGGCGACGAGCGCGGTCCACAACGGCGTCGTCGCGTTCAGGATCGAATCGGTGCCGGCCGTGACGAACAGCGCCGCATACGTCAGCAGACAGAACGGCAGCGCCGAATTCGCGACGCCGACGACGAACAGCGGCACCGCATGCGTGCGGAATTCGCGCCGTGCGCTCGCGTCGCGCAGCACCGGCGACAGCAGCACGGCGGCGATCGCGACGCGCAGCGCGATCAGCGGGATCACGCCGAATTCGGGCGCGCCCATGCGCATGAACAGAAACGACGCGCCCCAGATAGCCGCGAGGGTGACGAGCTGCAATGCATTCATCGAACGGACTCCGTGGATGGTTCGGACAGCCGGCCGGCACGCTCGCGCGCCGGCCGGCCGAGAGACCTATTGAACGTCACGGAGTGCGCGCCGCACAAACGACGTTTTGCAGCCCACGGTTTAGAAAAATGAATCGGCCGGCGCGCACGCCGGCCGAGACGCGCGACGCACGCGGCGCTCAGTGGCCGCGGTAGAGCAGCGCCATTTGCTCCTCGGTCGCCGCCGCGCGCCGTACGTGGCGCACGTGTGTGCCGACGCGGCGGACCGCCCGCGCGCGATGCGCGGAGTCGCGGCCGCCGTGCCAGACG
>NZ_KV786528.1:0-7493 GCF_001806955.1 Burkholderia sp. HMSC10F09 | reverse complement strand
CGCGCGCGCGGCCGGCGGACGCCTCCGCGCCCGCGCCGGGCGGCGTGCGGATCGTGCGCACGCGGCCCAAGGTCGTGCTGCTGTGGGCATCGCAGACCGGCAACATCGAGTCGCTGACCGAGGATTACGCGACGCAGCTGATGAACGCCGGCTTCGAGATCCGCACCGCGTGCATGGCCGACTATCCGGTCGCGTCGCTCGCGAGCGCGCAATACGTGCTGCTGATGACGAGCACGTTCGGCGACGGCGATCCGCCCGACAACGGCCGCGAGTTCTGGGACGCGCTCGCCGGCGACGCGGCGCCGCGCGTCGACGGCGTGCATTTCGCGGTGCTCGCGTTCGGCGACCGCAACTACGACCAGTTCTGCGGCCACGGGCGCCGGCTCGATGCGCGGCTCGCGGAGCTCGGCGCGACGCGGCTCTGTGCGCGCGTCGACTGCGACGTCGAGTTTCAGCGCGACGCCGACCAGTGGCTCGAACGCGTGGTCGCGCGGATCAAGGACACCGACGCCGCGCTGCACGCGGTGCCGGCCGGCGCCGACAACGCGGCGGGACTGCTGCCGAGCAAGGCCCATCCGGCGCCGTCGAAGCTCGTCGCGAACCTGCGGCTGAACCGTCCGGGCGCCGCGAAGGATACGCGCTACGTGTCGCTGTCGACGGACGGCGCGAACCTCGAATACGAAACCGGCGACGCGCTCGGCGTGTGGCCGACCAACTGCCCCGAACTGGTCGACGAGTTGCTGGCCGTCACGGCGCTGAAGGCCGATACGCCGGTGTCGGTGCCGGGTGTCGGCGACACGCGCCTCGGCGACGCGCTCGCGCGCCACTTCGACATCACGCGCCCGCATCCGGACACGCTCGCGTTCATTGCGTCGCGCAGCGCGAACGGCGCACTGAAGACGCTGCTGCGCGACGACCGCAAGGCCGAGCTGAAGCAGTGGCTGTGGGGGCAGCAGCTCGCGGACGTGCTGCACGAGTTTCCGGTCGAGCTGTCGGGCGCGGAGCTGGTCGGCATGCTGAAGCGGCTGCAGCCGCGGCTTTACTCGATCGCGTCGAGCCCGAGCGCGCATCCGGGCGAGATTCATCTGACGGTGTCGGCCGTCCGCTATCACAACGGGCGGCGCGCACGCAAAGGCGTCGCCTCGACGTTTCTCGCCGATCGCGCGGAAGACGGCCGCGTGCCGGTGTTCGTGCAGAAGTCCGCACACTTCCGGCCGCCGGTGAACGGCGACGTGCCGATCGTGATGGTCGGCCCCGGCACCGGCATCGCGCCGTTCCGCGGCTTTCTGCACGAGCGGCAGGCGTGCGGCGCACGCGGACGCAACTGGCTGTTCTTCGGCGAGCAGCATGCGCAGACCGACTTCTACTATCGCGACGAACTGACCGCGATGCGCGACAGCGGCTTCCTGACGCGGCTCGATCTCGCGTTCTCGCGCGATCAGGCCGACAAGATCTACGTGCAGGACCGGATGCGCGAGCACGGCGCCGAGCTGTTCGCCTGGCTCGAGGAGGGCGCGCACTTCTACGTGTGCGGCGACGCCGCGCGGATGGCGAAGGACGTCGACGCGGCGCTGAAGGCGGTCGTCGCCGAGCACGGCGGGATGTCCGAGGAGGCCGCGAACGACTACGTCGCGCGGCTCGCGAAGGCGCGGCGCTACGTGCGCGACGTGTACTGAGCGGCTCGTCGCGCGGCCGCGCCGGCCGTTAAAGGCTGCGCATCGGCGTCGGCGCCGGCGCCGGCGATCGCCGGTCGCGCACGGACGCTTCGGCCGGTTTCGACAGCTGCGTTCCGACTGCGCCGCCTTCGCCGACCTTACGCGCGAGCGTCGCGCGTGCGGCCGGCGGTGCGAGCCCCAACGAGCCGAACGTGTTCACGCGCAAACCGCTCGCGGCCGGTCTTTACCGGCGGTTCGGCGAGCGCTTCCGCACCGGCTTCGCCGCTCCCCGCGCCGTTCCCCGACACGGCAATCTCAGCATCGTCCGCGCGGGTATTCATCCGATGAAACAGCCACGCCGATTCCGGCTATCATGCGCTCCGTGCGCATGTTTGACGTGCGCCGCGGGCGTAATCGCCGCGATGCAATCCTCGAAGCGCCGTCCGTGAAAAAAACTGAAAGATTTTGTAATGTAGTTTTCGTATACTCGCCGTTTCTGATCCAGGCGCCGCTCGCGTGGCTCCGCAGTTGGCCGCCCAAGCAGAACAACCCGATTCGTCGCCGCCTCGCATCCGCGCCGCGACCGCTATGCATCACCGCGAATAATCTATGTCCTCCCGCCACCCTGGTTCGCCCGGCCGTGCCGCGTCGGCGATCGGCCGTGTCGCGGCGCTGATCCGCAACGAGCGCGTGCTGTCGCCGCTGCTCGCGCTCGGCATCGGCGTGCTGCTGATCCTGGTTTTCCAGCACCTGTCGCAATCCGTCGATTACCGGTCGGTGATCCGCGAGCTGCGCCGCATGTCCGCCGGCGAATGGGGCGCGTCGCTCGCCGCGACCGCGCTCAGCTACGTCGCGCTCGTCGCGCGCGACGCGGTCGGCCTGCGCTACGTCGCGGCGAAGGTGCCGCGTGCGGCGCTGTGGATCGGCGCGATCGCCGGCTCCGCGCTCGGCAACGCGACCGGCTTCGGCGCGCTGACGGGCGGCGCGGTGCGCGCGCGCGTGTACGGCGTGTCGGGCGTGACGCCCGCGCAGATCGGCCGCATGACGGTGTTCACGAGCGCCACGCTCGCGCTCGCGCTGGTATGGATGACGGCGATCGGCATGGTGTGCGTGCCCGGCACGCTCGGCGCGATGCTGCACGTCGCGCCCGGTGCGATGACGGCGATCGGTATCGTGCTGCTCATCGTGCTGGCCGCGATGACGATGATGTGCGGCGCCGCCGCGCGGCCGATCGTGACGCGCTTCAAGTGGCTCGCGTTCGACGTGCCCGCGCGGCGCGACTTCGTCGCGCAGATCGTATCCGCGGTGTTCGACGTGATCGCCGCGGGCCTCACGCTCTGGGTGCTGCTGCCGGCCGCGCCGGTCGGCTTCCCGACGTTCATCACCGTCTACGCGGCCGCGCTGCTGCTCGGGATGATCGGTCATACGCCGGGCGGGATCGGCGTGTTCGAAGCGGCGATGGTGTTCACGCTCGGCAGCGCCGTGCCCGCGCATGCGATGCTGGCCGCGCTGATCGCCTATCGCGCGATCTACTTCGGCGTGCCGCTCGTGCTGTCCGCGGGGCTGCTCGCCGCGTTCGAGGGCCGCGCGCTGCGGCGCCGGCTCGTGTCGCGGCAGGCCGCGCGCGTGTCGCAGCTCGCGCCGCTGTTCCTGAGCCTCGTCACGTTCGCGGTCGGCAGCATGCTGGTGATCTCGAGCGCGACGCCCGCGTTCTGGCATCGCATCGCGATCCTGCGCAACGTCATCCCGCTCTGGGTGCTCGAAGGCTCGCAGGTGATCTGCAGCGTGCTCGGCGTCGCGCTGCTGTTCGTCGCGCGCGGGCTGCTGCGCCGGCTCGACGGCGCGTGGTGGATGACCTTCGTGCTGACGCTCGCAAGCCTCGCGCTGTCGCTCGCGAAGGGACTCGCATTCGTCGAGGCGGGCGTGCTCGGCACGCTGCTGGTCCTGCTGCTCGTGAGCCGGCGCCGCTTCAACCGTCATTCGTCGCTGCTCGCGGAGCGCTTCACGCTGAGCTGGTTCGTGTCCGTGACGATGGTGCTGATCCTCGCGGTGTGGGTGCTGTGCTTCGCGTTCCGCGACGTGCCTTACACGCGCGAGCTGTGGTCCCATTTCTCGTTCGATGCGCGCGCGCCGCGGGCGCTGCGCGCGACGCTCGCGGCCGGCGTGTTCGTCGCGATGTTCGCGCTGTGGCAGCTGCTGCGTCCGGCGCCCGGCCGCTTCACCAAGCCCACGCCGCAGGATCTGCTCGACGCCGAGCGAATCGTCCGCGCGCAGGAGTGCAGCGATGCCGGTCTCGCGTTGATGGGCGACAAGTCGTTCCTGTTCTCGGACTCGCGGCGCGCGTTCCTGATGTATGCGAAGTACGGCCGCACGTGGGCCGCGCTCTACGATCCGGTCGGCCCGCGCGACGAGTGGCCGGCGCTGATCGGCAAGTTCATCGCACTTGCGCACCGTCACGGCGGGCGCGCGGCGTTCTATCAGGTGCGCGCGAACGCGCTGCCGCTGTATCTCGATGCCGGGCTCACGCTGATGAAGCTCGGCGAGGAAGCGCATATCGCGCTCGACGAGTTCGATCTGAAGGGCTCGCATCGCTCGCATCTGCGCTATGCGCTGCGTCGCGGCGACAAGGACGCGCTGTCGGTCGAGGTGATCGCACCGGCCGACGTGCCGGCCGCGCTGCCGGTGCTGCGCGAGATCTCGAACGTGTGGCTCGACACGCGCGACGCGCGCGAGAAGAGCTTTTCGGTCGCCGCGTTCCACGACGGCTATCTCGCGACGCAGTCGGTGATGCTCGTGCGCCAGGCCGACAAGCCGATCGCGTTCGTCACGTTCATGACGACCGACCTCAATACCGAGGCGACGGTCGGCGTGATGCGCCATCTGCCGGAGGCGTCGCCGTACGCGATGGAGTATCTGTTTACGCAGCTCGCGCTGCATCTGAAGGAAGCGGGTTTCCGCAAGTTGAGCCTCGGCATCGCGCCGTTCTCGGGGATGGGGGCGGCGAAGATGCCGTCGCCGTGGCACCGGGTCGGGCTGATGGTGTGGCGCTTCGGCGGACGCTTCTACAACTTCCGCGGCTTGCGTGCGTTCAAGAGCAAGTTCGAACCGCACTGGGAACCGCGCTATCTCGCGGCGTCCGGTTCGGTCGGCGTGTTCGTCACGCTCGCGGATCTGTCATTGCTGGCTGGAGGTCGGCGCTCATGATGTCGAAGAAGGGAATCGCGCGGGCCGCAATCGCCTGCGCGGGATGGATGCTGGCCGGCGCCGCGCTCGCCGCGCAGCCGGTCGCGACGAAGACCGAAACGGTGCCCGGCGGCCGCTACGGGCCCGTCACGGTGACGAAGCCGAACGGCCCGCTGCGCGGCTTCGTCGTGCTGTTCTCGCGCGAGGCCGGCTGGACGGCCGCCGATCAGCAGGCCGCCGACGCGCTCGCGAAAGCCGGCGCGATGACGGTCGGCGTCGATGCGGAGCGCTATGCGAAGACGCTCGCCGCGAAGGCCGAGACTTGCCACCATCTCGACGGCGACGCCGAGGCGGTCAGTCATCAGCTCGAAAGGCTCGCGCAGTCGTCGCGCTACTACACGCCGATCGTCGCGGGCGTCGGGCAGGGCGGCGCGATCGCGAAGCAGATTCTCGCGATGGCGCCGGAGAACACGATCGCCGGCGTCGTCGCGGTCGCGCCGGCCGCGAAGCTCGATCCGCGCTTCAAGCCGTGCCCGCCCGATCCGACGATCGTGCGCCGCGCGATGCCGGGCTTCGTCGACATGGTGCCGGCCGGCGATACGGCGAAGCTCGTGTCGCTCGTCGCGGCGCATCTGCACGACGACGGCAGTGCCGACGAGCAGGACGTGTCCGATCTGCCGCTCGTCGAACTGCCGGCCAACGGCGGCAGCGACCGGCTCGCGATCGTGATCTCGGGGGACGGCGGCTGGCGCGATCTCGACAAGACGATCGCCGAAGCGCTGCAGCGCGACGGCGTGTCGGTGGTCGGCATCGACAGCCTGCGCTACTTCTGGAGCGAGAAGCCGCCCGCGCAGACGAGCCGCGATCTCGCGCGCGTGATGCGCACGTACATGAAGCGCTGGCATGCGAGCCGCGTCGCGCTCGTCGGCTACTCGTTCGGCGCGGACGTCATGCCGTTCGCGTACAACCGGCTGCCGGCCGATCTGCGCGACAAGGTGTCGGTGATGTCGCTGCTCGGCTTCGCGCCGGCGGCCGACTTCCAGATCCGCGTCACGGGCTGGCTCGGGATGCCGGCGAGCGAGCATGCGCTGAAGGTCGCGCCGGAAATCGCGAAGGTGCCGCCGCAGATCGTCCAGTGCTTCTACGGCGCGCAAGAGCAGGACACGATGTGCCCGGCACTCGCGAATACCGGCGTCGAGGTGATCCGCACCGGCGGCGATCATCATTTCGGTCGCGACTACATCGCGCTCGAGAAAAAGATCCTGCGCGCGTTCGAGCGGCCGGTCGCCGCGCGCTGAACGCGCCGGCGCGCGCATCGGGACAGTGCCGGCCGGCGCCGGCGAGATCGAACGGGCTGCCTGAGGGCGGCCCGTTTTTTTTTCATCTGAACGAATCGGCGGACACGCGGCCGCTCAGCCCTCGCGGCGCACGGCCGCCCCGGCGGCGAGTTCGCCGAGCACGCGGATCGCGCGTTCGATGTCGCCGCTCCATGGATGGCCGAAGTTCACGCGCACGCAGCGCGCGAAACCGTGCGCGGCGGAAAACAGCGGCCCCGGCGCGACGCTGAGGCCGCGCGCGATCGCCTGCCGATGCAGCTCCATCGCGTCGATCGCATCGGGGAACGCGAGCCACAGGAAATAGCCGCCTTCCGGGCGCACCCAGTCGACCCCGGGCGGCAGCCAGCGCCGCAGCGCGTCTTCCATGCGGTCGAGCTGCGCCTGCAACGCGCCGCGCAGCTTGCGCAGATGGCGATCGTAGCCGCCGTATTTGAGGTAGTTCGCGATGCCGGCCTGCACGGGAATGCTGGCGGACAGCGTCGTCATCAGCTTCAGCCGCTGTACCTTCTCGGCGAACCGGCCGGCCGCCGCCCAGCCGATCCGGTAGCCGGGCGCCAGCGTCTTCGAGAACGAACTGCAATGCATCACGAGGCCGTGGCGGTCGAACGCGCGGGCCGGCAGCGGATAGTCGGGACCGAAATGCAGCTCGCCGTAGACGTCGTCCTCGATGAGCGGCACGTCGCGCGCGGCGAGCAGTTCGACGAGCGCGCGCTTTTTCTCGATCGACAACGTGACGCCGGTCGGATTCTGGAAATTTGTCATGAACCAGCATGCGCGTACGTCGTGGCGATCGAGCGCATTCGCGAGCGCATCGAGATCGAGGCCCGTGCGCGGATCCACCGGAATCTCGACCGCGCGCAGGTCGAGCCGCTCGATCGCCTGCAGTGCCGCATAGAAGCCGGGCGATTCGACGGCCACCACGTCGCCCGGCCGCGTGACGGCCATCAGGCACAGATTCAGCGCTTCGAGCGCGCCGTTCGTGACGACCAGCTCGTCGATCGGTTGTGCGATGCCGGTCGCGAGATAGCGCAGCGCGATCTGGCGGCGCAGCGCTTCGTTGCCGGGCGGCAGATCGACGACGGTGCTCCACGGGCTGATGCGCCGCGCGGCCTGCGCGAGCGACTTCGCGACGCGCGGCAGCGGAAACAGCTGCGGCGACGGAAACGCGGAGCCGAGCGGCACGATGCCGGGCTGCGTCGCGGCGTCGAGCACCGAGAACACGAGATCGCTGATGTCGACCTTGCGCGTGGATGCGGCGCCGCCGGACGCGCGCGATTCCGACGACGCAGGCCCGGGCGCGGCGGCGCCCGGCGCGACG
>NZ_KV786527.1:0-8155 GCF_001806955.1 Burkholderia sp. HMSC10F09 | reverse complement strand
GCCGCGCGCTCGACGTCGGCGGCCGCCGCGAGCGCGCGTTCCGCGTGCGGCAGCAGCGTCTGGCCGTCGCGCGTGAGCGCGAGCCCGCGCGACGTGCGCGTGAACAGCGCGACGCCGAGCGTCTCCTGCAGATGCTTGATCTGCAGGCTCACAGCGGGCTGCGTCAGATGCAGCTGCGCGGCCGCGCGCGTCAGATTGCCTTCACGGGCGACCGTCGCGAACGCGCGTAGCAGGGTGAGATCCATCGTCGTGATATGAGCGCCGCTTATAACGCAGTTGAGCATAACTCATTGGATCGGCGGGCGGCGCCGGGAGTACGCTTCATCGGTCGCGTCCCGCGACGCGTGACGGGCGCGAACGGCGCGGCGGCGATCGCGGCGTCGCGCCGTAGGTCGACGTGCAGCACGCCATGCACTGCAGGCGCCGCCGGCGGCGCGGACGCACTATGCTGAAAACGACGCGCGGAATCGCGCCGCGCGACGCGATAACAACATGCTTTGCATCGAATCGGCGTGCACGCCGATCGACAGGAGACACATCGTGAGTACGGAACGTACGCTCGAAGGCGAATTCGATTATCTGATCGTCGGCGCGGGCACGGCCGGCTGCGTGCTGGCCAACCGGCTGACCGAGGACCCGGACGTTCGCGTGCTGCTGCTCGAGGCGGGCGGCAAGGACGACTATCACTGGATTCATATCCCGGTCGGCTATCTGTATTGCATCGGCAATCCGCGCACCGACTGGCTGTACAAGACGCAGCCGGAAGCAGGGCTCAACGGCCGCGCGCTGTCGTATCCGCGCGGACGCGTGCTCGGCGGCTGTTCGTCGATCAACGGGATGATCTACATGCGCGGCCAGCGCGACGATTACGACCGCTGGGCGCGGGAAACCGGCGACGCCGGCTGGTCCTGGGACAGCGTGCTGCCGGTGTTCAAACGCAGCGAGGATCATCATGCCGGCGCGAGCGACGCGCACGGCGCGGGCGGCTACTGGCGCGTCGAGAAGCAGCGGCTGCGCTGGGAGATCCTCGAATCGTTCGCGCAGGCCGCGCAGCAGACGGGCATTCCGGCCACCGACGATTTCAATCGCGGCGACAACACGGGCGTCGGCTACTTCGAGGTGAACCAGAAGCGCGGCGTGCGCTGGAACACGTCGAAAGCATTCCTGCGGCCCGCGATGGCGCGCGCGAATCTGACCGTGATCACCGGCGCGCACGCGCAGCGCGTGATTTTCGAGGGGCGGCGTGCGGTCGGTGTCGAATATCGCGGCGGCGGTACCGAGTACGTCGCGCGTGCGCGCATCGAAGTGCTGCTCACGTCGGGTGCGGTGAATTCGCCGCAGCTGCTGGAGCTGTCCGGCGTCGGCGACGGCCGGCGGCTGCAGGCGCTCGGCATCGACGTCGTACAGGATCTGCCGGGCGTCGGCGAAAACCTGCAGGACCACCTGCAGCTGCGCATGGCGTTTCGCGTGCAGGGCGTGCGCACGCTGAACACGCTGTCCGCGCGCTGGTGGGGCAAGCTGATGATCGGCGCCGAATATGCGCTGCTGCAGCGCGGGCCGATGTCGATGGCGCCGTCGCAGCTCGGCGCGTTCGCGAAATCCGATCCGGACGATCCGACGCTCGCGTCGCCCGATCTCGAGTATCACGTGCAGCCGCTGTCGCTCGACCGCTTCGGCGAGCCGCTGCACAGCTTCAATGCGTTCACGGCGTCCGTGTGTCATCTGCGGCCGACCTCGCGCGGCAGCGTGCATGTCGCGAGCGCCGATCCGCATGCGGCGCCCGTGATCGCGCCGAACTACCTGTCGACCGACTACGACCGCCACGTCGCCGCCAACGCGCTGCGTCTCACGCGCCGCATCGCGTCCGCGCCGGCGCTCGCGCGCTACCGTCCCGAGGAAATCCTGCCGGGCGCGCGCTATCAGACCGAAGCCGAGCTGCAGGAAGCGGCCGGCGCGGTCGGCACGACGATCTTCCATCCGGTCGGCACGTGTCGCATGGGACGCGCGGACGATCCGCGCGCGGTCGTCGACAGCCGGCTGCGCGTGCGCGGTATCGCGGGGCTGCGCATCGTCGATGCGTCGGTGATGCCGTTCATCACGTCGGGCAACACGAATTCGCCGACGCTGATGATCGCCGAGCGCGCGAGCGACATGATCCGCGCGGACCGACGTGCAGCACGCGACGCGGCCGCCTCGGTGCACACCGATGCGGCCGTGGCGCCCGCATGACGACACGCTGACGCGCGCGTGGGCATCCATTGCGCCGCGATCACGGACGCGCGTCGCGCCACGCGCTGCTTCGCGCTGCGAAACAACGCATGCTTGTGCACGCCGCGTGTGTGCTGCGCGGCACGATTCGTGCGCACCGTGCGTTCGCGCGCCTTTCGCGTGCATCGGATGCACGGGAACGGCGCGTGCAGCGGCGCGGACAGCGGCATGCGCAGCGGCGTGCGTATCGCGGCCATCCCTATAAGTGCAAATCCCGATGATTGCACTGCACCAACGGCGCGACAATGACGCGCAGCGTGCCTACGCGTCGGCGCGGGAGACCACCCTCGAGGCGTAACACGGCGCTCGGGGGCAGCCCGTCGATCCGCTGACCTGTTTCGCGGCCGCTTGCGCGAACTTTCCCGGTGCTTCGCCTGACTTCGTACGGAAGGGAACATGATTCTCGGCGACACGATTCTGGAAACACGCGGACTCACCAAGGAATTCAGGGGCTTCACGGCCGTGAATGGCGTGAACCTGCGCGTGCGTCGCGGTGCCATTCACGCCTTGATCGGTCCGAACGGCGCCGGCAAGACGACCTGCTTCAACCTGCTGACGAAGTTCCTGACGCCGACGGCCGGCCAGATCGTCTTCAACGGCATCGATATCACCGACGAGCGGCCGGCCCAGGTCGCGCGCCGCGGGATCATCCGCTCGTTCCAGATTTCGGCCGTGTTCCCGCATCTGACCGCGTTGCAGAACGTGCGCATCGGCCTGCAGCGCGCGCTCGGCACCGAATTCCATTTCTGGCGCAGCGAGCGCACGTTAAAGCGTCTCGACGATCGCGCGATGGATCTGCTCACGCAAGTCGGCCTCACCGATTTCGCGCACGTGCGCACCGTCGAGCTCGCGTACGGGCGCAAGCGCGCGCTCGAGATCGCGACGACGCTCGCGATGGAACCCGAACTGATGCTGCTCGACGAGCCCACGCAGGGGATGGGCCACGAGGACGTCGATCGCGTGACCGCACTGATCAAGAAGGTCGCGAGCGGCCGCACGATCCTGATGGTCGAGCACAACATGAACGTGATCGCCGGCATCTCGGACACGATCACGGTCCTGCAGCGCGGCGAGGTGCTCGCCGAGGGTTCGTATGCGGAGGTGTCGAAGAATCCGCTCGTCATCGAGGCTTACATGGGCAGCGCGGACGCGGCGCTCGCGGGGGCGCACGCATGAAGCACAGCGAACGGGAGGAACGCGAGTTGAGCGGTGTCGAAAGCGGCACGCCCGCGCTGGAAATCACGGGCCTCGAGGCCTGGTACGGGGAATCGCACATTCTGCACGGGGTCGACCTGACCGTTCATCGCGGCGAGGTCGTCACGCTGCTCGGCCGCAACGGCGCGGGCCGCACGACGACGCTGCGCGCGATCATGGGGCTCACGGGCCGCCGCAGCGGCTCGATCAAGGTCGCAGGCAACGAGACGATCGGTCTCGCGACGCACCGCATCGCGCATTTCGGTGTCGGCTATTGCCCGGAGGAGCGCGGGATCTTCTCGAGCCTGTCGTGCGAGGAGAACCTGATGCTGCCGCCGCTGATCGGCGCGCGCGAGAACGCGATGTCGCTCGACGACATCTACGCGATGTTCCCGAACCTCGCTTCGCGGCGGCAGAGCCAGGGCACGCGGCTGTCCGGCGGCGAGCAGCAGATGCTCGCGGTCGCGCGCATCCTGCGCACGGGCGCGAACCTGCTGCTGCTCGACGAGATCTCGGAAGGCCTTGCACCGGTGATCGTGCAGGCGCTCGCGCGCATGATCGTCGCGCTGAAGTCGCGCGGCTACACGATCGTGATGGTCGAACAGAATTTCCGCTTTGCCGCACCGCTCGCCGACCGCTTCTACGTGATGGAGCACGGCCGCATCGTCGAACATTTCCGCGCGTCGGAACTGGAAGGCAAGATGCCGGTCCTGCACGACCTGCTCGGGGTGTGACGCCGCCCCGTTTCCTTGCCGCCTGCCGTCGCGGCGCACGAACAACCACAACGCATCAGAACAACAGGAGACGTCAATGAAAATGAAGACCCTCGCCCACGCGTGTCTCGCACTCGCGACCGCCGCATTCGCCGCCGGCGCCGCCCACGCGGCGGATACCGTGAAGATCGGCTTCATCACGGACATGTCGGGGCTTTACGCGGATATCGACGGGCAGGGCGGCCTCGAGGCGATCCGCATGGCGGTCGCCGACTTCGGCGGCAAGGTGCTCGGCAAGCCGATCGAGGTCGTCTATGCCGATCACCAGAACAAGGCCGACATCGCCGCGTCGAAGGCGCGCGAATGGATGGACCGCGGCGGTCTCGACCTGCTCGTCGGCGGCACGAACTCGGCGACCGCGCTGTCGATGAATCAGGTCGCGGCCGAGAAGAAGAAGGTCTACATCAACATCGGCGCGGGCGCCGACACGCTGACCAACGAACAGTGCACGCCGTACACCGTGCACTACGCGTACGACACGATGGCGCTCGCGAAAGGCACCGGTTCCGCGGTCGTGAAGCAGGGCGGCAAGACGTGGTTCTTCCTGACCGCCGACTACGCGTTCGGCAAGGCGCTCGAGAAAAACACGTCGGATGTCGTGAAGGCGAACGGCGGACAGGTGCTCGGCTCGGTGCGCCATCCGCTGTCCGCGTCGGACTTCTCGTCGTTCCTGCTGCAGGCGCAGTCGTCGAAGGCGCAGATCCTCGGCCTCGCGAATGCCGGCGGCGACACGATCAATTCGATCAAGGCGTCGAAGGAATTCGGCATCACGAAGACGATGAAGATCGCCGCGCTGCTGATGTTCATCGACGACGTGCACAGCCTCGGCCTCGAGACGACGCAGGGCCTCGTGCTGACCGACAGCTGGTACTGGAACCGCGATGCGGCGTCGCGCCAGTGGGCGCAGCGCTACTTCGGCAAGATGAAGAAGATGCCGTCGAGCCTGCAGGCGGCCGACTATTCGTCGGTGACGACGTACCTCAAGGCCGTGCAGGCGGCCGGCACGACCGATTCCGACAAGGTGATGGCCGAGCTGAAGAAGATGAAGATCAGCGACTTCTACGCGAAGGGCTACATCCGTCAGGACGGCAGCATGATCCACGACATGTATCTGATGGAGGTGAAGAAGCCGTCCGAGTCGAAGGAGCCCTGGGATTACTACAAGGTGCTCGCGACGATCCCGGGCGAACAGGCATTCGCGACCAAGCAGGAATCGCGCTGCGCGCTGTGGAAGTAGACGTGACGCGGCGGCGCGCCTAGCGCGCGCCGCGCCGCACCGGCGGCCGTCGCGGTACGTCCGCTGCGCCGCCGGCGCACGCGGCCCGATACGGTTGCGTGCGCAACGAAACTCATTCTGACGGCAAACTCGATGGAAATCTTTGGCATTCCGTTGCCGGCGATGCTGAGCCAGTTGCTGCTCGGGCTCGTCAACGGTTCGTTCTACGCGATCCTGAGCCTCGGGCTGGCGGTGATCTTCGGGCTGCTCAACGTGATCAACTTCGCGCATGGCGCACTGTTCATGCTGGGCGCGATGCTCGCCTGGATGGGCTTGTCGTACTTCGGGCTGCCGTACTGGGCGATGCTCGTGCTCGCGCCGCTGATCGTCGGTGCGTTCGGCATCGCGATCGAGCGCTCGATGCTGCGCTGGCTGTACAAGCTCGATCACCTGTACGGGCTGCTGCTGACATTCGGCCTCACGCTCGTCGTCGAAGGCGTGTTCCGCTCGATCTACGGCTCGTCGGGGCAGCCGTACGACGTGCCGTCGCAGCTGTCCGGCGCGACCAATCTCGGCTTCATGTTCCTGCCGAACTATCGTGCGTGGGTCGTCGTCGCGTCGCTCGCGGTGTGCCTCGCCACCTGGTTCGTGATCGAGAAGACGCGGCTCGGCGCCTACCTGCGTGCGGGCACCGAGAACCCGAAGCTCGTCGAGGCGTTCGGCGTGAACGTGCCGATGATGATCACGCTCACCTACGGCTTCGGCGTCGCGCTCGCCGCCTTCGCAGGCGTGCTCGCCGCGCCGGTGATCCAGGTGTCGCCGCTGATGGGCCAGCCGATGATCATCACCGTGTTCGCGGTGGTCGTGATCGGCGGGATGGGGTCGATTCTCGGCTCGATCGTCACGGGCCTGCTGCTCGGCGTGATCGAGGGTTTTACGCGCGTGTTCTATCCGGAAGCGTCCGCGACGGTCGTGTTCGTCATCATGGCGATCGTGCTGCTGATCCGCCCGGCCGGCCTGTTCGGCAAGGAAAAATGATGCAGAGAAAAGTGCTCTACGGCGTGCTGCTCGCCGCACTGCTCGTCGCGCCGTTCGTCGGCGCGTATCCGGTCTTCGTGATGAAGGTGCTTGCGTTCGCGCTGTTCGCGGCCGCGTTCAACCTGCTGATCGGCTATACGGGGCTGCTGTCGTTCGGCCATGCGATGTTCCTCGCGACGGCCGGCTACGCGACCGGCTACTCGATGCAGACGCTCGGTTTCACGCCCGAGCTCGGCGTGCTGGCCGGCACCGCGATCGCGACGCTGCTCGGGCTCGTCGTCGGCCTGTTCGCGATTCGCCGGCAAGGCATCTATTTCGCGATGATCACGCTCGCGTTCGCGCAGATGGTGTACTTCATCTATCTGCAGGCGCCGTTCACGCACGGCGAGGACGGGCTGCAGGGCGTGCCGCGCGGCCGGCTGTTCGGGCTGCTCGACCTGTCGAACGACCTCGCGCTGTACTACGTCGTGCTCGTCGTGATCGTCGCCGCCTGCGCGTTCATCGTGCGGATCGTGCATTCGCCGTTCGGCCAGGTGCTCGTCGCGATCAAGGAGAACGAGGCGCGCGCGATCTCGCTCGGCTACGACACCGATCGCTTCAAGCTGCTCGCGTTCGTGCTGTCGGCGGGGCTCGCGGGGCTGGCCGGATCGCTGAAGGTGCTCGTGCTCGGCTTCGAGACGCTGTCCGATGCCTACTGGACGATGTCGGGCCTCGTCGTGCTGATGACGCTCGTCGGCGGCATGGGCACGCTGTTCGGGCCGCTGCTCGGCGCGGCGCTGATCGTCGCGCTCGAAGACCGGCTCGGCGACATCGGCGAGTGGCTGGCCTCGACGACGGGCATCGGCTGGTTCCATTCGCTCGGCGAATCGGCGACGATCGTCACCGGGCTGATCTTCATCGCCTGCGTGCTCGCGTTCCGGCGCGGGATCGTCGGCGAGATGATCGCGCGGATCAAGCCGCTCGGCGCGTCGTAACGGCGTGCGCACGGCCGGCGGCGCCTTGATGCGAAGCACCATCCGGCATGCTTCGGAACGGCGCCGAAGCGGCCTCCGGCACGCGCCGCGCGGCAAAGTGGTGCCCCATTTTCGTGCGGCGATGCACCATAGGGGTAAATGCTAAGTTGCCGGCGGCCTTAAGCTTCTTTAAGCTTCGTTTCAGTTCTGATGCACCGCGAATCGAATTTGCAGGTGGAGAACGAGGAGACAATCGAGGCACAAAGTGCCCGGACCCCAAAGCGCTGTTGGACGGAATCCAACAGCGCTTTTTCATTTGCGCGCGGATTTTCATTGCATTCAATGCGCGTGCAACGGCCGACTCGCAGTGGCGGTTCGCATTCATCGCACCGCATTCGGGCGCGTATTCTTTGTCTTCCTTCGTATTTCCGTTTTCGCATACGCAGCGGCGTACGGCGCGCAGCCGCGCGCATACCGTCCGGGCTTACCCGGTTGGCGTGCGCAAAAGGCGTCCGTTACACTCAGCTTTCGCCGACCGAGCGGTCGGCGAAATCGGTCGGCAGTCCTCCTACAAGCAGAATGCAGAAGATGGAGTGCGGTTGAATGAGAAGCGCAGGACGATGGAGCGGGGCGAGCCGCGCGGCACGGGGTGTGCGCGCGCCGGGCGGCATGCACGGCCAGGCCGCGCCGCGGTGTGGTCGCGGCAGCGCCGA
>NZ_KV786526.1:0-601 GCF_001806955.1 Burkholderia sp. HMSC10F09 | reverse complement strand
CGCTGCTGGGTGCGCCCGGCTTCGCCGCGACGCCGGCCGGTCGCGCGCAGCGCATCGTGTCGCTCGACGCGCTGCTGCTGCTCGGCTTCGGCCCGCGGCTGCCGCTCGCCGTCACGACGCTGCATCGGCGTCTGTCCGACACGCTCGCGTAACGGGATCGCCGATGTCCGCTCGTCTCTCGTCGATTCGCGCGTCGTCGGTCGCCGCGGGCACGCACGGCGCACGACGCATCGGCACGCAGCGCCGTTTTGCACCTGTCGCGCTCGGCGCGCTCGCGGTGCTCGTCGGCGCGATGTCGGTCGTCGCGCTCTGTGTCGGCGCGTACCGCATTTCGCCGGCCGACGCGTGGGCCGCGCTCGCCGGCGACCCCGCCGCACAGCAGGCGCGTGCGGTGCTGCTCGGCATCCGTGCGCCGCGCGTCGTGCTGGCGCTGCTCGTCGGCGGCGGCTTCGGCGCTGCCGGTGCCGCGATGCAGGCGCTGTTTCGCAATCCGCTCGCCGATCCGGGGCTCGTCGGCGTGTCGAGCGGCGCGGCGCTCGGTGCGACGGCCGCGATCGTGCTCGGCCCCGCGCTGTTCGCCGCGCATGCCGGCGCGGCCGCG
>NZ_KV786525.1:0-955 GCF_001806955.1 Burkholderia sp. HMSC10F09 | reverse complement strand
GGGCTGCTGGCCGGCTGCACACGCCCGTTGACGATCCGGCGCACGTCGCGATCGGCGCCGGTCGGCGGCGCGCTGACCACGCTCGGCCGGCGACGGCGCTCGGCGGCCGCCAGGCGTTCCTTCTGTTCCGGCGGCAGCTGCTGATACGCCTTCCACGCGCGTTCGCGCGCCTGCGCGGACAGCGCCTTCGCGCTCTGGTAGTTCTCGCGCGCGACGCGGCGCTGCTCGGGCGTCATCCGCACCCATTCGGACATGCGGGCCTGCAGGCGTTTCTGCGCTTCAGGCGTCATTTTCTGGAAACGTGACGCGATCTTCAGCCATTTGCGCTTGCGTGCTTCGCTGAAGCCGTCCCACTGATCGGCGAACGGCGCGAGCGCCTCGCGCTGCGCCGCGCTCAGGCGCGCCCACGACAGCGGGCCGTTGGCGACCGGCAGCGGAAGCGGCAGCGGCGCGAGATCGGCGCCGAGCGCGGTCGCCGCCGACGACGGCGCGGGCGTGCTGGTTGCCGCGGCGGTGGTCGCGGCGGGTGTCGGGTGGAATCGCGGATACGTGGCCACGTACGACACGGCGACTGCGATCACGCATCCGAAAAATACGGCCAGGCCGCGCTTCTGACTCACCCGTGCGATCCCCTCGTTGTTGTCTGTTAGCGTGCGTGCGAAAGATACGCGTTGAACCCGTGGTCGAGATAGGCGTTGAGCGGCAGGTCGTCGCTGAGCATGGCCGCGTCGATGTCGGCGAGCTCGGCGGTGCGCTGCATGTCTTCCCAGTACGCGATGCCGACGAGCCCGGCCAGCAGCAGCGCGAGCGGCCATGCGCGCAGCAGGCGGCGCGCGAACGACGCCTGCGGACGGTTCGCGCGGACGGGTGCATGCGCGCCGGCCGCGCCGGCGAAGGCGGGCACGAACACCGGCGCGGTGGCCGCTTCGGGTTTCTTGCGCGCGAGCGCGGCGCG
>NZ_KV786524.1:0-2313 GCF_001806955.1 Burkholderia sp. HMSC10F09 | reverse complement strand
GCGGCGTCTTCGACCAGCACGGCAGCGCTGCCGTCATCGGTTGCCGGCGCGCCGGCCGGCGCGCCGTCGGCCGCGCTGCCCGCGACGACCGTGCGTTTGCCGTTCGCGTCGCTCGGCGCATTCGATCCGCTGCGGCTGCGCGGCGCCGACGACGTACGCACGATCAACGCCGGTGTGCGGCTCGACCGTGTCGTGACGGGCGCGCGACTGCGCCTGACCTATGCGTATTCGCCGTCGCTCGTGTTCCCGATGTCGCACCTGAAGGTGTCGGTCAACGGCGAGGTGATCGCGACCGTCCCGTTCGATGCCGCGCAGGCCGGCCGCACGGTCACGCAGGACATTCCGATCGATCCGCGCTACTTCTCCGATTTCAACCAGATCGGCGTGCGGCTGATCGCGCATTACACGCTCGATCACTGCGAGGATCCGGCCAACTCCGCGCTGTGGGCCGACGTGAGTCCGACCAGCGAACTGATTCTCGACGAGGCGCCGGTGCGTCTGCCGAACGATCTCGCGCTGCTGCCCGCGCCGTTCTTCGACCGCCGCGACAACGCGCTCGTGCGGCTGCCGTTCGTGCTGCCCGCGTCGGCCGATTCGGCGACGCTGCGCAGCGCGGGCGTGCTCGCGTCGTGGTTCGGCGCGCTGGCCGACTATCGGCATGCGCGCTTTCCGGTGTCGGCGACGCTGCCTTCCGACGATCAGGCGGTCGTAATCGGCACGGCCGCGACGCTGCCGGCCGGCCTCGCGCTGCCGTCGGTGAACGGCCCGCTGCTCGCGGTCGCCGACAACCCGGCCGCGCCGGGCCGCAAGCTGCTCGTCGTCACGGGCCGCACGGCCGCCGAAGTCGACGACGCGGTCGCGACGCTCGTGCTCGGCCGCGCGGCGCTGTCGGGGCCGGCGGCGACGGTCGCGCACGTCGATCCGGGTGCGCCGCGCAAGCCGTACGACGCGCCGCGCTGGCTGCCGGTCAACCGGCCGATCGCGTTCCGCGAGCTCGTGTCGGACCCGCGCGCACTCGAGGTGCGCGGCACCGCGCCGGACGCGATCCGGCTGAACCTGCGCGTGCCCGCCGATCTGCATTCGTGGAACGGTAGCGGCGTACCGATTACGCTGCGCTATCGCTATACGGCGCCGACCGTGCAGGACAATTCGACGCTCGCGGTCGAGATCAACGACCAGCTCGTGAAGTCGTACCGGCTCGCGCCCGCGCGCGCCGAAGATGCGCGCGGCCGCCTGCAGCTGCCGCTGCTGTCGGTGCCGGACGGGCGCGTGACGAGCGACGTCGACATCCCGGCGTTCCGCGTCGGCAGCGGCAACCAGCTGCAGTTGCGCTTCACGCTCGATTCGCAGAAGACGGGCCTATGCTCGAGCACCGCCAGCGAGCCGCAACGCGCGGCGATCGATCCCGATTCGACGATCGACTTCTCGCATTTCGTTCACTACGCGCAGTTGCCGAACCTCGCGTACTTCGCGAACAGCGGCTTTCCGTTCACGCGTTTCGCGGACCTGTCGCAGACGGCCGTCGTGCTGCCGGATCGCCCGACCGCGCAGGATCTCGAAGCGTATTTGACGATGCTCGGCCACATGGGCGAATGGACCGGCTTTCCGGCGCTGCGCGTGCAGGTGGCGCGCGCGGCCGACGTCGCCGCGCTCGGCGGCAGCAAGGATCTGCTCGTGATCGACGGCGCATCGTCGTCGCCGTTGCTCGCGCATTGGCGCGCCGCGTTGCCGGTCGCGATCGGCGGCCCGCGCGGCGCGGGCGCGACGCGCGTCGCGTTTTCCGTCGACGAGCGCTGGCGCAACGGCGTCGGCCGGCCGGACGGCGGCGCGCACATCGAGCAGAGCGGGCCGCTCGCGACGCTCGCCGGTTTCGAGCTGCCGGGCAGTCACGGCCGCAGCGTGGTCGCGTTGACCGCGACCGAGCCGGGCCGCCTCGGCGAGCTGCTCGACGTGTTCGAGAAGCCGGGCCTCGTCGCGCAGGTGCAGGGCGACGTCGCGCTGGTGCGGGCGGGCGCCGTCGACAGCCTGCGCGTCGGCGAGCCGTACGTCGTCGGCTTCGTGCCGTGGTACGCGCGTGTGTGGACGCATGCGGCGCGGCACCCGGTCGTGCTCGGCGCGGTCGGCGTGGTCGCCGGGCTGCTGCTCGCGCTCGGTGCGTTCAGCGTGCTGCAGCGGATCGCCGCGCGTCGACGGGGGATGTAACGGATGGTGCGGGCAATCGGAATGCGGCGCGCGGCATCGGCGCGCCGGCTCGGCGCGACGTTCGTGCTGGCCGTCGCGGCGGCGTGTGCGGCAGGCGGCACGGTCGCGCGC
>NZ_KV786523.1:0-1293 GCF_001806955.1 Burkholderia sp. HMSC10F09 | reverse complement strand
AGGGCGCGGCCGCACCGGCGTCGGCCGCCGCCGGCGACGGTGCGCCGCTCGTCGCGACGAACCGTCCGCAGACGCGTGCGCAAGTTTACGAAGGCGTGCGCCGGATGACCGCGCTCGGCAAGCAACTTTTCTTCGACCCTACGCTGTCAGGTTCCGGCAAGCTCGCGTGCGCGTCGTGCCACAGCCCCGAGCATGCGTTCGGGCCGCCGAACGCGCTGTCGGTGCAGCTCGGCGGCGACGACATGCGGCGTGCCGGGTTTCGCGCGGTGCCGTCGCTGAAGTATCTGCAGGGCGTGCCGCCGTTCGCGGAGCACTTCCACGATTCGGACGACGAAGGCGACGAGAGCGTCGATGCCGGCCCGACCGGCGGCCTCACGTGGGACGGCCGCGTCGACACGGGCGCCGCGCAGGCGCGCATTCCGCTCACGTCGCCGTTCGAGATGAACAGTTCGCCCGCGAAGGTCGCGCGCGCGGTACGCGCGGCGCCGTACGCGGACGCGTTTCGCGCCGTGTTCGGCGCGAACGTGCTCGACGACGAACGCGCGACGTTCGACGCCGTGCTGCGCGCGCTCGGCACGTTCGAGCAGACGCCGTCGCTGTTCGCGCCGTACACGAGCAAGTACGACGCGTACCTCGCGGGCCGCGCGCAGCTCACGCCCGCCGAACTGCACGGACTGCAGCTCTTCAACGACGAGAAGAAGGGCAACTGCGCGAGCTGCCACGTGAGTCAGCGCGCGCTGGACGGCACGCCGCCGCAGTTCAGCGATTTCGGCCTGATCGCGATCGCGGTGCCGCGCAATCGCACGCTGCCGGTCAATCGCGATCCGCGCTTTTACGACCTCGGCGCATGCGGGCCCGAGCGGACCGACCTGAAGGGCCGCGACGAATTCTGCGGGCTGTTCCGCACGCCGTCGCTGCGCAACGTCGCGCTGCGCAAGACCTTCTTCCACAACGGCGTGTATCACTCGCTCGAGGACGTGATGCATTTCTACGCGGAGCGCGACATCCATCCGGAGAAGTTCTATCCGGTCGTGCACGGCCGCGTGCAGCGCTACGACGATCTGCCGAAGCGCTACTGGACGAACATCAACCGCGAGCCGCCGTTCGACCGCAAGCCGGGCGACCGGCCCGCGCTCGACGAGGCCGAGATCAAGGACGTGATCGCGTTTCTGAACACGCTGACCGACGGATATCAACCTGCGGCGACTCAGGCCCGCCGCTAGACGGGCACGCACACGCACGCATGCTATCCTCGGTCGCTGACGCGCGCGGCGCATGCCGGGTCACCGGCCG
>NZ_KV786522.1:0-26216 GCF_001806955.1 Burkholderia sp. HMSC10F09 | reverse complement strand
CGTGAAGGATTCGGGGCTCGGCTACAAGGAGGGCGTGCAGGAGGCGATGAAGAGCTTCACGAATACGAAGACGTATTCGCTGCCGTGGTAGGCAGGCGCGATGCGCACGGGCCGTTGCCGCATATCGGGCGACGGCGCGCGCGATCGCACGAAGAAGTCAGTGCGCGCGCTCGTACGGCGGCTGACCGGGCCATAGCGTCGCGGCGACGAACAGGCCGGCCGCGAGGAACGGCGCGCCGATCGCGAACAGGATCGCGGTGATGCCCCAGCGATCCCAGAAGCGGTCGACGATCGCGCGTTCCGGCATCACGGGGTCGTACAGCACGGTGACGGCTTCGCCCGCCTGCAGACGCGAATGTGCGACGGGCGTGCGCTGCCGGAACGTGATCCGCCGGCCGCCGTCGGCCGTGAACGCGACGAGCGCCGCGCAGCGCGACGAGGCTGATGCGCCGTGCGCTGCGCGCGTGTTGTCCGCGAACGCGATGACGCGCCCCGTCGCATACGCGTAATGGCGCACGGTCTGCCACTGACGCAGGCCGGTCGCGCCCGCGCCAGCGAGGAAGCCGGTGCCGATCGCGATCGGAATCAGGACGACCGCGACGTCCCAGCGCTGCAGCGCGCGTTGGCGCGCAGCGGCGCCCGGCATCGTGTCGCGTGCCGCGTGGCGGCGCGCGTTGACGTACAGCAGGCTGCCGATCGCAAACGACGCGACCGCGAGCAGCGCCGCGGCGCAGGCCGGAAACCAGCGCTGCGCGAAGTCGTCGATCGTGGCGGGGCGGTTCGGATGGGCGGGGTCGAGCAGCACGTCGACGTGCTCGCCGATATCGTAGGCGGGGACGATCGATGCGGTGCTGCCGGCGATCTCGCGACGCTCGCCGTTGTCCGCGACGTACGCGACGATCGGCCGATACGCGCGCATCGCGTCGCTGTCCTGGACGATGCGCACGACCGTGCCCGGCATGCGGATCAGATGGCCGGTGGCGTGGCCGGCCGTGACCGCAAGGATGGCTGCCGCAACGAGCAGCGCGATGCCGAGTGCGAGCGCGATCCGCGCGTTAAGCGGCATGACCGGATCCGGTTCGCGCAATGCAGGGCGGAGGGCGGTGCGGGCGACCGAGTCGCGCGCGCCGACGGACAGCCCGATCTCGGCGCCACCGTGCCGCCCGAATGGTCGCGTCCCGCTCACATGTTCCCATGTCTGACGTCCCATGTTCTCTCAGTGCCGACGCGGGAACGGCAAGGCCCGCGCCGATCGTGTGATTATTTGTCGGAGGATTCTAGCGGAAACGGCGCGGGAAATGCGTTCGGTGGCTTACCGACGTGCCCTATCGAGGCGGCGATGCAAAAAAAGGGGGCCAGCGGAGGGATGCCGATCGTCGGCGTGCTGCGCGGTACAGGAGGTGGGAGGGCGTGCTGTGGCGGAGCGGACGAGCCGCGGGTCAGCCGGAGCAACACGCCTTCGGAGGGACAGCGAGCGGCGTCAAAGCCAGTGATAGTCGCCGCCCTCGCGCTTGCCGTGCAAGGTCATGCCGTAGCGCGCCAGTTCCGCCTCGCGCCACGCGTTCAGCATCCGGTTGCGCTTGAGCTTGTTCATCTTGCGCGTCAGCCAGCTCTGATTCAACAGCCGATAGTTCTTTCGGTTGGCGAGACCTTGCTTGCTCGACAGCCCGCGCTCCTGCTTCATCGCGGTCTGCGTGATCGAGCCGTAGTGGTGCAGCCACGCCGCACCGGTGATCGCAGTGCGAATGCCGACCTTGTCGAGCTCGCTGAAAAACAGCGTGTCCTCATAGCCGAGCAGCTTCGGTACGGGCTGGAAGTAGCCGACCTCATGCCATACGCTTCGATGCACGGCGAGACAGACGGCATGGCGAGTGCCGACGCGAAGGGTGTCGCGCATGCGGTCGCTCCACACGAGCGACTGGTCGTCGAAATCGTAGTCGAGCGGCCCCTCGACCAAGGCCGGCGACGCGACCTTCAGGTTGTGTTTCTCCGCCGCATGGATCAGTCGTTCGATCCACTCCGCGGATACCAGCACGTCATTGTTCATGACGACGGTCCACTCGGCCTGTTGATGCAGTGCGCCCTGGTTCCATGCGATCCCGCACCCGAGATTCTCGGCATTGTGGATGACGCCGCCGAGCGGCAGGCTCTTCAGATACTCGAGCGTATCGTCGCTCGACGCGTTATCGACGGCGACGACGCGATCGAGCGGCGTGCCATGTTTCAGCATGCTGTCGATGCACTTCTTCGTATATTCGACCTGGTTGTAGCAGGCGAACGTAATCGAGTATTTATTCTTTTCCATAGCGAATGATCGAGGCACCGCACAACGCTGCGATGAAAATCGCACTGAAGCTGGCCGTAAATTTGAGGTTGAACACCTCGGTCGTCATGCCGCTCACAATTTGGCAGATCATGAACACGAGGCCCATCGTGCCATTGGCGACGCGATCGCGGTCGGGCGAGCGGATGGCCCGCACGAAAATGACCATCGGTACGATGAACAAGGCGAGCGTCGACAGGATCCCCCAGATGCCGGAGCGTACCGCATTCGTCATCAGCTCGTTGTGAAAGCCCGCATGCAGGGCGAAGCTGCGCGCATACGGAGAAGCGAATGCCGCGAGTTCGGGCGCCTTCAGCGCCGACTCGAAACCCGTGTCTCCGAGTCCGCCGAGCGGATGCGTCGCCGCGAGATAGGTGCCAATGCGCAGGAAGGTGATGCGCAGCCCCGCGGACGTGTCGGGCGCAATGCCCGAAAAGTGGTAGCTCGCGTAGTCTTGCTGCGCGGCGTCGATGCGGTCGCGGACCGTCTGCGAGAACTCGTAGCTGGAAACCAGTAGCACGGCCACGACGCCGAGTGCCAACGCGACGTTGCGTGCGCGCAATTGGCGATGCCGCGGCAGTGCGAGATAGGCGATCACGATCGGCATCGCCAGCCAACCGGTGCGGCTGCCCGAGCGAATCGACAGATAGAACCCGAGCGCGGCAGCCGCGCACTTGAACGCGATCAGCGGCGGGCGGTCCTTGTCGAACAGATTGATCGACGCGAGGCTCATCAGTCCGAGCGTCATCATGTATTGACCGAACGTCAGCGGATCCGCGAAGTACGTCGCCATCCGGTCGCCGTCCCAGAAATGGGGGCCTTCGAAGAAGTGGAGCTGCACGAACGTGACGACCAGCCCAAGCGGAATCGTGTACTGCAGCCACCGGCCGACGCTGAACCGATAGTGCACGACCAGCAGCAGAATCGGGATCGCGGCGGCGAAGCGGGAGGGGCTGTCGAACATCGGTGCGGCGAATTTGCCGCGGAAAGCCGAGCTGATCAGGATCGATGCGACCGGAAGCAGCAGCACGATCGCCATGCGCATCGTGGCCGGCCGTTCCGCGACTGCGACGAAGGGCGATGCGCGTCGCTGCGCCAAGGCAACGGCGGCACAGAGCGCCGCGACAAACAGGACCGCGCTGCTCCAGCCACGAATGGTGACGAGGAACAGCGGGGCGGCTGCAATCACGATGTAGGCTGCGACGGCTGCGAGCGGCGGGCGTTCATCACGACTGGGTAGCCGGGCGGGGGACGACAAGCAATCACGCCTCAACACGGGCTCCGGAAGAAATCTGAAATTGAGATTGGCTTGGTGACCGCCCCGTCGACGTAGGCAAGCGCGATCCTTGCCGGCAAGCGGCGAACCGCGCCGTTGGCTGCATGCGCCACCTCGATGGCGTTGCCTATCGCAGGCGATGGCGGGCGCGATGCGGCGCGGATACGGCAAATGGTCGATTGGATTGACTGCGCCATCCGGCGACATGGCGTGCGAGACGTTACTTTAGAAGCTGCCGCCGGTCAAGAATGCGGGTTCGGTGTCGCGAGCCCCTATAATGGAGCGTTCGCGGCGGGCGCCATGGTGCACGTGCATCGACATTCGTCCCGGGGAAAGGCCGTCGATGCCGTTCCGTCACGAGAAACGGCGCGATATGTCGGCAACGGCGCGGGCACGGCCGACGAAAATGACAACGATACCAACCATGTTTCGATTGATCGACCATTGTGTCGCACGCTCTACGTCGATTCCTTACGAATCGGTGCCTCATGATCCGGCGCGCTATCTCGCGCAGGCCTCGAAGTTGACCGTCGCGAAAAAATATCTTCACCGCCGATGCTCGCTCGCGCTGGGCGGGCAGACGGCGCTTTATCGCGACACGTTGCCGAACAATGCGCGGATTTTGTGGCTGTACACCGGCAAGGCGAATTTCGGCGACGCGACCATGGACATGGCCGGCCGAAGCCTGCTGCGCGGCACGGGCGTGAAAGCGGATCTGCTGACGCTGCCGAAACTGCGCCCACTGTTCGAGGAAGACGATGTTTTCGCGAATGTGTTCGACCGCGTGGAAGACGCGCTGGCGCGCGACTACGATGCGGTGCTGCTGAACGAATTCAATCTGCCGTCGATCCGATTGAAGCGGAAGCATTTCAGGCACCTGCCGTTCGCGTGCCTGTTCGGCTACTTCTACGGTCCGGATCGCAATCAGACGCAGTTCAGCTTTGCTGCGATCAATCACGTATTCGGACTCGGTCTGACGCCTGCGCGGCTGCACGCGCTCGCGCAGCCCTACCTCGGTTGCAGCGATCCGACCGAGCGTAGCGTCGACGCGCTCGTGCCCGAAACGCCGTATCTGTGCGTCGCGGTCGGCGGCATCGAGCCAAGGCGCACCTATGACCGCTGGCCCGAGTTGTTGTCTGCACTGGATGCGGCGGACGATCTCGCGGTCCCGCCGTCCGTCTTGCTGCTCGGCTCGGACAACGGGCGCGATGCCGCGGACGCAATCGGCCGACAGGCCTATGCGCGCTTTACCGTGCGCTCGCTGGTGGGGAAGCTGAGTCTGCTGCAATCGCGGGCGGTCATCGCGCGCAGCGCAGGATTCGTGGGGTGCGATGGCGGGCTGATGCATGTCGCACACACTACCGACGCCGGCTCGGTCACGCTGTTTGCGCACGCGGAGCCCATGCACTTGCGACTCACGCCGCGCTGCAAGTCGATCGGTATCCAGAGCAGCGGTGCGGTCAGCGATATCGATGTCGGCACCGTTGTGTCAGCGTTGCGGACGAAGCTGGGAACGGTGGCGGACTACGTCGTGTGACATCGTTGCGGAAGCAAGGGATTCGGGGAAGTGTCGAGCGCTGAGGCTGCGCCGCGATTCGAACTTGCCCGACGCGGCCATCGCGGTGTGCGGTGCTACACAGACGAAAAAGGCCGGTCAGCTTGCGCTGACCGGCCTTTGAAATTCCTGGTGGGGCGTGAGTGACTCGAACACTCGACCTACGGATTAAGAGTCCGCTGCTCTACCAACTGAGCTAACGCCCCCGACAGAAGCGAAATTATGCATGGCTTTTCGGGACATGGCAAGCCCTTTCTGCATATTTCGCGAAAATATTTCGTCACGACAACGCGACCTGACGGCGGGATAACGAGCCATCGCAGTTTCCGCGCTCCCGGTATGATGACGTCCAACCTGTTGCGCGGCGGTCGCGCAACGTTTTCTGGACATTCGAAGATGGACGAGAACGCAGTCCGCGAATTGCTCGATCGCCTGCTGGCCCCGTGGGTCCGCTCGCTCGATCTGGTCCCCGTAGCGATCGGCGACGACAGCGTCACGCTGCGCCTGCCGTTTTCCGGCGAATTCCGCCATTCGGGCGGCGTGATCTGCGGTCAGGTATTCACGGCCGCCGCCGACACCGCGATGGTCGTCGCCATCTCGGCCGCGCTCGGCGAGTTCCGGCCGATGACGACCGTCTCGCTGAACACGAACTTCATGCGTCCGGTGCGCAAGGGCGACGTGCTTGTGACCGCGCGCGTGCTGCGAATGGGCCGCAACCTCGTGTTCGGCGAAGTCGAACTGTTCGACGAGGACGGCAAGATGGCCGTCCACGCGACGTCGACCTACGCGCTGACGAGCTGAGCGGCGCGATGTTCGACCAGATCGTTTTCGCGGGCGGCGGCAATCGCTGCTGGTGGCAGGCCGGTTTCTGGGACGTCGCGCAGCCGGCGCTCGGCCTGCGCCCGCGCGTGATCGCCGGCATTTCGGCTGGCGCGGCGACGGCCTGCATGCTGTACACGCGCGATGCCGCGTGGGTGATGCGCTATTACGAAGAGGCGCTGCGCGAGAACCGGAAGAACGTGTACTGGCGCAATCTGTTCGGCCGCGAGCCGATGTTTCCGCACTACCGGATCTACCGGCAGGCGCTGCTCGACATCTACGGCGAGCCGTTCGCGCAGCTCGCGAGCGCGCCGGAGATCCGTATCGGCGTGTCGCACGTGCCGCGCTGGCTCGGCGCGCGCAGCGCCGTGGCCGCGGGCCTCGTCGCGTACAACATCGAAAAGTACCTGCGCAAGACGCTGCATCCGACGCTTGGCCGCACACTGGGCTTTCGTCCCGAATTCGTGCGCGCGCAGGATTGCGCGCACGTCGACGAGCTGGCCGACCTGATCCTGCAGTCGTCGTGTACGCCGCCGTTTACGCCGGTGCTGCGGCGCGGCGGCCGGCCGGTGCTCGACGGCGGGATGGTCGACAACGTACCGGTCGGCGCGCTCGACGCCTCGCCGGGCGACGTGCTGGTGCTCGTCACGCGGCGGTATCCGCGTCCGCAGATGTTTACGGTCGCGCACGGCGATCAGCGTCGGCTGTACGTGCAGCCGTCGACGAAGGTGCCGATTTCCAGCTGGGATTACACGAGCCCGTCGCAGATGCAGCACGCATACGATCTCGGGCGCCGCGACGGTGAACATTTTCTCGCGCGCGTCGGCGCGATGACGGACGGCCGCGTCGCCGCGTGAAGCGGCGCGCGGCGTGTGATCAGCGCTTGCGGACCGGCAGCAGCGCTTCCGGGTTGACGACGCTCGACGTGTCGCCCTGGTCGAACGCGAGGATGTTCTTGAACGCGGCACTGAAATACAGCTCGTAGCTTTCGCGTTCGACGTAGCCGATGTGCGGCGTGCAGATCACGTTTTCCATCCGCAGCAAGCTGTAGCCCTGCAGGATCGGCTCGCTTTCGTACACGTCGATCGCGACCATCCCCGGCCGGTTGTGCGACAGCGCGTTGACGAGCGCGTTTTCCTCGAGCAGTTCCGCGCGGCTCGTGTTGACGAGCAGCGACGTCGGCTTCATCCGCATCAGGTCTTCCTGCTTGACGATCCCGCGCGTGTCGTCATGCAGCCGCAGGTGCAGCGACAGCACGTCGCTCTGCTCGAACAGCGCTTCGCGGCTCTCGGCGGCGGTGTAGCCGTCGGCGCGCGCGGCCTCGAGCGAATGTTCGCGGCCCCAGATCAGCACGTTCATTCCGAACGCCTTGCCGTAGCCGGCGACGAGCCGGCCGATCTTGCCGTAGCCCCAGATGCCGAGCGTCTGCCCGCGCAGCACCTGGCCGAGACCGAAGTTCGGCGGCAGCGCCGACGTCTTCAGCCCCGACTGCTGCCACGCGCCCTGCTTCAGATTCGCGACGTATTGCGGAATGCGGCGCTGCGCAGCCATCACGAGCGCCCACGTCAGTTCGGCCGGCGCGATCGGCGAGCCGGTGCCTTCGAGCACCGCGATCCCGCGGTCGGTACACGCGTCGAGATCGATATGGCTCGAAATACGGCCGGTCTGGCTGATCATGCGCAGATTCGGCAATTTGGCAAGCAGTTGCGACGAGATCGGTGTGCGTTCGCGAATCAGCACGAGCGCCTCGACTTCCGCGAGGCGGCTCGCGAGTTGCCCCAGCCCGCGCACCGTGTTGTTGAAGACCTTCACGTCGTGGTCGGCGAGCATCTCGAAGCAGTTCAGCTTGCGGACGGCGTCCTGGTAGTCGTCGAGGATGGCAATTTTCATGGTGAGCGGGGTGGTGTTGCGCGTTGAATCCGGCAGCGGCGGCGCACAGCGCGCCTGTCCCGCGCGGCCGGGGCCGACATGATGCTACGCCGGCCGCGCCCGTGGGGCCTTTTTAACAGGTTGTTACGCTCCGCCGCAATCGGCCGCAGCCGTCCCGGCGCCGCGCAACGTCGACCGCCGCGGTGCGATGTTGTGTCGCATCAAATACGTCCTTCCTGATTCGGCCGCCTGGCGGACGAGATTCACCCAATTGTTGCTCCAATCAGAATAATTGGATCAATTATCCGCGCAGACCAAGGATGTTTGATGGTTTTTATCTCGATTCGCGGACGCGATAGGCAACTCTGCATCTTTTCCGCTGTCGTAGGAGAATTACGCATTTGCTTCAACTTTTTGAAGTTGTAACAGCGGCAGGAGTCGTTTATGGATCATTTGCAGTCGATGCGCGTGTTCGTCAAGGTTGCGGATCTCGGCAGTTTCGCGCGGGCCGCGAGTGCAATGGATATCTCGAACGCGGTCGCGACGCGCCATGTCGCCGATCTCGAAGGCCGGCTCGGCACGCGGCTGCTGAATCGCACGACGCGCAGCCTTTCGCTGACGGAATCGGGGCAGGTCTATCTGGAGCGTGCGCGCCAGATTCTGGACGAACTCGAGGACGTCGAGCAGATGGTCGTCGCGCGCAATCACGAGCCGGTCGGCACGCTGCGCATCGTCGCGCCCGTCGTGTTCGGCCTGCATAACCTCGCACCGGTGCTGCAGTCGTACACCGAGCAGTTCCCGAAAGTGGTGCCGGATCTGACGCTCGTCGATCGGCAGGTCGACCTCGTCGAGGAAGGCTTCGACGTCGGCATCGTCGTGACGCGACAGATGCGCAGCGCGAGCATCGTCACGCGGCGTCTGACCACGGGCTGCATGACGGTATGCGCGACGCCGAGCTATCTGGAAAAGCACGGCGTGCCGACGCATCCGGAGCAGCTCGCCGAGCATCCGAGCCTGAGTCTGCCGACCGAATACTGGGGCGACGAGCGCGTGTTTACGGGGCCGGATGGCGAAGTGCGCGTGCGTCCGACCAACGTGATCGTCGCGAACAACACCGCGATGCTGCGGCAGTTCGCGCTGCTCGGGATGGGCGTCGCGATCCTGCCGAGCTACCTGATCGGCGGCGACATCGCGCGCGGTGCGCTGGTGCGGCTGCTGCCCGATTTCAAGCTGCCGCAGGTCGAGATCAACATCGCCTATCCGAGCCGGCGCCATCTGCCGGCGAAGGTGCGCACGTTCATCGATCACCTCGTCGAGTACTTCAGCAAGTCGACCGACGCGACGATGGGCGAGCAGTGGGCCGCGCAGGGCGCGACGCTCCCGCCGATCGGCGTCGAAACGCGTGCGGAGCAGCCGGAACCGGCGGACCCGAACCTGTCGCCGCGGCTGCCGCGCGCAGGCCGTCAGCGCGTCTCGGCGCCGTCGCCGCTGTAACGGCGACGCGCGGGCGCCCGAACGGAGGCGCCAAAAAGAAAACGCGGATCGAGCGATCGATCCGCGTTTTTTGTTTGGCCGACGGGCTGGCGAGCCGCCGCGACGCGCGCGACTCGCGGCGGCGCTCGTTACGAGCCCGTCTTGCGCGTCGTCGTCTTGCGTGCGGCGGTCTTGCGTGCCGGCGCCGGCTTCTCGTCGGCGCCTTCGGTGACGGTCTCCGCGTCCTTCGTCGCCGATTTCGCCGTCTTCTTCGCGGCGGCCGCCTTCGGCTCCTTCTTCTCGAACTCGAAGCCGATCTTGCCGTCCGGCTGCTTCACGAGGTATGCCTTGAAGTTGCGGCCCGTGCGCGACGACTTGAAGTTCGGCAGCAGATCGGTGCGGCCGTCCGCAAGCAGCTTGGCCATCTGCTCGCGCGTGATTTCCTGCTGCAGGATCACCTTGCCGGAGCGGAAGTCGCACGTCTTCGGGTTCGCGACCGAGTGCTCGCAGACGTAGCTCATCCCGTGCTCGAACACGCGGCCCTTGCACTTCGGGCACGTGCCGACCGGCTCCTGCGCGGAGAAGTCGGGCGCTTCGCCTTCGTCGCCGCCCTGATCCTGCCCGAAATCGAACTCGAGCTTGTAGTTCTTGATTTCGTCGTCGAAGGTCAGCTTCAGGATCGCCGAGAACGGACGGCCCATCTTGCTGCGGAAGCCCGACAGCGGACCGATCTCCTTCTTCTGCAGCAGCTCCTCGACTTCGGCGATCTCGAACTGCCGGCTGCCCGGAATCTTCGAGATCGAGAAGTCGCACTTCGTGCACGCGAAGCGCCGGTAGTTCTCCTTCACCTGGCCGCCGCAGTTCGGGCAGGGCGTTTCGAGCGTCGCGTAATCGCCGGGAATCGTGTCGGAATCGTATTCCTTCGCGCGCTTGACGATCTGCTGCGTCATGCGCGCGATTTCCTGCATGAATGCGTCGCGTCCGAGGTTGCCGCGCTCCATCTGCGACAGCTTGTATTCCCATTCGCCCGTGAGCTCGGGTGCGGTCAGTTCCTTCACGCCGAGCCCGCGCAGCAGCGTCATCAGCTGGAATGCCTTCGCGGTCGGGATCAGTTCGCGGCCTTCGCGCACGAGATATTTCTCGCCGAGCAGGCCTTCGATGATCGCCGCCCGCGTGGCCGGCGTACCGAGGCCCTTCGCGGCCATGGCCTCGCGCAGTTCGTCGTCCTCGACGAGCTTGCCCGCGCCTTCCATCGCCGACAGCAGCGTCGCTTCCGAGTAGCGTGCGGGCGGCTTCGTGACGAGCGCGACGGCGGCGATCTCGTCCGTCTTCACCTTCTCGTCCTTCTGCACCTGCACGAGGTTCGCGTCGGCGCCTTCGGCGTCGCGGCCGTAGACCTGCAGCCAGCCCGGCTCGACGAGCACCTTGCCTTCGGTCTTGAAGTGATGGCCGGCGACTTCGGTGATGCGCGTCGTCACGCGGTATTCGGCGGCCGGGAAGAACACGGCGAGGAAGCGCTTCACGACCATGTCGTACAGCTTCTGCTCGGGCTCGGACAGCGATTTCGGCGCCTGCAGCGTCGGGATGATCGCGAAGTGATCGCTGATCTTCGAGTTGTCGAAGATCCGCTTGTTCGGCTTGACCCAGCCCTTGTCGAGCACCTGCTTCGCGTGCGGCAGGTAGTTGTGGCTCTCCTTGAGCATCTCGAGCGTCGACTTCACCGTGCCGATATAGTCCTCCGGCAGGGCGCGCGCGTCGGTACGCGGGTAGGTCAGCACCTTGTGCTTTTCATACAGCGCCTGCGCGAGGCCCAGCGTGTTCTTCGCGGAGAAGCCGAAACGGCTGTTCGCTTCGCGCTGCAGGCTCGTCAGGTCGAACAGCAGCGGCGACAGCTGCGTCGACGGCTTCGATTCCTCGCTGACCGTGCCGACCTGGTCGCGACACGCGGCGACGATCGTCTCGGCAGCCGGCAGGCTCCAGAGCCGCGAATCGCGCTTCTCGGGATCGAACTCGTCGCGCTTGAATTTCGGGTCGAACCACTTGCCTTCGTAGAAGCCGGCCGCGCACGCGAATTCCGCCTTCACTTCCCAGTAGTCGCGCGGGACGAAACGGCGGATTTTCTCTTCGCGTTCGACGACGATCGACAAGGTCGGCGTCTGCACGCGCCCGACGGTCGTCAGGAAGAAGCCGCCGCCCTTGCTGTTGAAGGCCGTCATCGCCCGCGTGCCGTTGATGCCGACGAGCCAGTCGGCTTCGGAGCGGCAGCGCGCGGCGTCGGCGAGCGGCTGCATGTCGGCGTCGCTGCGCAGGTGCGCGAAACCGTCGCGGATCGCCTGCGGCGTCATCGACTGCAGCCACAGGCGCTGGACCGGCTGCTTCGCCTTCGCGTGCTGCACGATCAGGCGGAAAATCAGCTCGCCCTCGCGCCCCGCGTCGCATGCGTTGATCAGGCGATCGACGTCCTTGCGCTTCATCAGCTTCGTCAGCACTTTCAGGCGCGACTCGCTTTTTGCGATCGGGTTGAGGTCGAAATGCGGGGGGATGACGGGCAGATGCGCGAAGCTCCATTTCCCGCGCTTGACCTCGTACTCTTCCGGAGCGGCGATTTCCAGCAGGTGGCCGACAGCGGACGAAAGCACGTATTCGTCGCTTTCGAAGTATTCGTCATGCTTGGTAAAGCCGCCCAAAGCGCGCGCGATGTCGTTCGCGACAGAAGGCTTTTCCGCAATGATCAGTGCTTTGGACATGACAGATGTGTGTTGGTAGACCGGGTTCGCCGGTGTGGGTCCCTTTTACGACGGCTTTATAGCACACGCCGCCGCGACGGCGGCCGGACGTGTAAAAAGCGGCCCATCATAGAGGGGGGGCGCAGCGGCGGCAAGCGCCCGGTACGGCGCGAGGCCAAACGCGCGAACGCCGACTCGTGAAAAAATGCGCGCGGCCGGGCGCGCTCAGGCCTCGACCGTCAGCACGTTGCGCAATTTCGGTGCGTGCGGCGTGCCGGGCACGGCGGTCAGGTCGGACAGCATGCGTTCGACGATCGCGGCGTGCGGCAGCACCGTACCGAAAAAGCGGGCCGTATGGGCGTCCTCGATCAGGATCGTCGGGAAGTTCTCGACGTCGAGGTCGTCGAGCCGGTCGGCATGGGTTTCGATGTCGATCCAGGCGAAGCACGCGTCCGGATGCGCGTCGGCCAGCTGGTCGAACAGCGTACGGTAGTCGCGGCAGGTGCCGCACCATTCGGCGCACAGGCAGGCGACGAGCAGCGTGGCGGGATCGGCGAGACGCTCGGCGATCCGATCGGCGTCGGTGTCGAGATTCAGCGCGGGCATGAGTTTCCTTCGAATGTCGTCGGCGGCACGGCCGCCGCTATGCGGGGGAATGTAGCACGCCGCGTGCAGCAGGGTTGGGCGGCCCGTCGAGCCGACCGTAGCGGCCGCCGGGCAGCGGCGCGACGCGACCGGCCAGTTCGAGCGCGAGCAGCGCGCGGTGCAGTGCGTCGTCGGGCAGCCCGCAGCGCTCCGCGAGCCATTCGTATGTCACGGGGCCATATCCGAGCGCCGTCAGCACGGCCTGCTCGGCCGGGCACGCGGGCAGTTCGGCGGCGGCTTCGGCCGCGGCGGTGTCCGGCGGCGCGGTGGCGGGTGGCGACGCTGCGGCAGCGGTCACGTCGTGGAGGTCCGCCACGCCGACGTTCGCGCGCGCATCGCCGGCGGCCGGTTCGGCGCACGTGTGCGCGCCGCGCGCTGCTGGCTCGCCGAGCCCGTATTCCTCGAGGATGTCGAGCGGCGTCGCGGTGAGCTTCGCGCCGTCGCGGATTAGCGCATGGCAGCCCTGCGCGAGCGGCGCGTGAATCGAGCCCGGCATCGCAAATACGTCGCGGCCCAGTTCGTTCGCCAGTCGCGCGGTGATCAGCGAGCCGGAGCGCGGCGCGGCTTCGACGACGAGCGCGCCGATTGCGAGCGCCGCGATCAGCCGGTTGCGCTGCGGAAAGTGCGACGCGCGGGCCGGCGTGCCGAGCGGCCATTCGGACACGATCGCACCGTGCGCGGCGATCGCATGCGCGAGCGCATGGTGGCGCGCCGGATAGACCAGGTCGGCGCCCGTCGCGATTACCGCGATCGTGCTCGACCGGCCGTCGAGCGCCCCCTGGTGCGCCGCTGCATCGATACCGAGCGCGAGCCCCGACACGACCGTGAGCCCCGCATCCGACAACGCACGCGCGAAGCGCGTCGCGTCCGCGAGCCCCTGCGGCGTCGCATGCCGGCTGCCGACCACCGCGATGCCGCGCGCGTGCAGCAGGTCGAGCCGCCCCTTTACATATAGCAGCGGCGGCGGATCGTGCAGATCGCGCAGGCGTGGCGGATAGGCCGGATCGTCGAGCGTGACGATCGCGTTGCCGCGCACGTCGAGCCACGCGAGTGCGGCATCGGTGCGCGCGTCGAGATCGGCGCGCTCGCTCGCGCGCACGGCGCGCACGGCGGTCGGGCTGCTCGCCGCGGCGATCGCATCGTCCGGCGCGCGCAGCAGTGCGTCGGCCGACCCGAATGCGTCGAGCAGTGCGCGCAGCACGGCCGGCGGCAGCGACGGTGCGTGCGCGAGCTGCAGCCATGCGCGCAGCCCGGCACGCGTCAGCGCTTGCGGCGACATGAGATTTCCCTCGACGGAAGCGGCCAGCGAGCGGCGTGACGCCATGATAAAATTTTCATCATCCGAAATACTCGTCGAGGCCGCGTGCGCAGGCGCGCGGCCGAATGCAGGAGGCGCGATCCGCGGCATTGATTCGCCGCGCATCCGCCTCATCTTCATTGCATCGCGGCGGCAGCGCCAGCCGGCCGGATGGCCGATGCGGCACACCGCTTCACCGAATACCGAAAGACCATGGCTTTGCTGAACATTCTTCATTACCCCGACAAGCGGCTGCACAAGGTCGCGAAGCCCGTCGACAAGGTCGACGACCGCATCCGCAAGCTCGTTGCCGACATGGCCGAGACGATGTACGCGGCGCCGGGCATCGGCCTCGCGGCCACGCAGGTCGACGTGCACGAACGCGTGATCGTGATCGACGTGTCCGAAGACAAGAACGAGCTGCGCGCCTTCATCAACCCCGAGATCATCTGGTCGAGCGACGGCAAGCAGGTCTACGAAGAAGGCTGTCTGTCGGTGCCCGGCATCTACGATGAAGTCGAGCGCCCGGACCGCGTGCGCGTGCGCGCGCTCAACGAGCAGGGCGAGACGTTCGAGCTCGACTGCGAAGGCCTGCTCGCGGTATGCATCCAGCACGAAATGGATCACCTGATGGGCCGCGTGTTCGTCGAATACCTGTCGCCGCTCAAGCAGAGCCGGATCAAGACGAAGATGAAGAAACTCGAACGCGCGATGTGACGCGCGTGCGCCGAGACCGACCCCGAACGCTGTCATGACCCATACGTTGCGCGTGATTTTTGCCGGCACGCCGGAATTCGCCGCGGCCGCGCTGGCCGCGATCCACGACGCCGGTTTCGCGGTGCCGCTCGTGCTCACGCAGCCCGACCGGCCCGCCGGGCGCGGCATGAAGCTGCAGGCGAGCGCCGTGAAGCGCTACGCGCTCGAGCACGGGCTGCCCGTCGCGCAGCCGCCGTCGCTGCGCCGCGCCGGCAAGTATCCGGCCGAGGCCGTCGAGGCGATCGAGCTGCTGCGCGCGACGCCGCACGACGTGATGGTCGTCGCCGCATACGGGCTGCTGCTGCCGCAGGAAGTGCTCGACATTCCGCGCCACGGCTGCATCAACATCCATGCGTCGCTGCTGCCGCGCTGGCGCGGCGCCGCGCCGATCCACCGCGCGATCGAGGCCGGCGATGCCGAAACGGGCGTCACGCTGATGCAGATGGACGCCGGGCTCGACACCGGCGCGATGATCCAGGCATCGCGCATCGCGATTGCGCCCGACGATACGACGGCGACGCTGCACGACCGGCTCGCCGCCGACGGCGCGCAGCTCATCGTCGACGCGCTCGCGCGGCTCGAACGCGACGGCACGCTCGCGGCGACGCCGCAGCCGGCCGACGGCGTGACCTACGCGGAAAAGATCGGCAAGCACGAAGCGGCGCTCGACTGGCGCAAGCCCGCGGACGTGCTTGCGCGCCAGGTGCGTGCGTTCGATCCGTTCCCCGGCGGCGTCGCGACGCTCGACGGCGCCGCGATCAAGATCTGGGCGGCCGAGCCCGCCACGGGGCGCGGCGACGCGGCGCCCGGCACGATCGTCGAAGCGGCGCCGGACGGCGTCATCGTGGCGTGCGGCACCGGCGCGCTGCGCGTGACGCAGTTGCAGAAGCCGGGCGGCAAGCGGCTGCCGGCACGCGAATTCCTCGCCGGCTCGCCGCTCGCCGCAGGCCAGCGCTTCGCGCTGCCCGACGCGGGCTGAGCGGCCGGCGAGACGCCATTCGACACGGTGCGCGGACCGCGCGCAATCGGCCGTTCGGCCGAGTCGCGCGGCCTGTCCGGCGCGCGTAGAATTTCCCGGCATTCCCAGTTGCGAGGCTTTCATGTTCGGCATCGTCCATTTCGGATTCTTTCTGCCAGCGGTGTTCCTGCTGAACGTCACGCCCGGTCCCGATACCGCGTACATCGTCGGCCGCAGCGTTGCGCAGGGCCGCCGCGCGGGCCTGATGTCGGCGCTCGGCATTTCGGCCGGCTGCTGCGTGCACGTGCTCGCATGCGCGTTCGGGCTGACCGCGCTGCTCGCGGCATCGGCGGCCGCGTTCACCGCGATCAAACTGGTGGGCGCCGCCTATCTGATCTATCTCGGCGTGCGCATGGTGCTTGCGAAGCCCGCCGCCGCGACCTCGGACGCCGGCACCGCCTCCGCGTCGCCCGCGAAGCCGCTGCGCCAACTTTTCCTGCAGGGCTTCTGGACGAACGTGCTGAATCCGAAGGTCGTGCTGTTTTTCGTGTCGTTCTTCCCGCAGTTCGTGGCGGCCGACAGCCCGCACAAGACGCTCGCGTTTCTGACCCTCGGCGCCGTGTTCGTCACGATGAGCACGATCTGGAGCGGCATGGTCGCGTGGGTCGCGGGCAGCGTCACGCAGCGCTTTTCCGGCAAGCCCGGCGTCAAGAAATGGCTCGATCGCACGGTCGGCAGCGCGTTCGTCGGGCTGGGCCTGCGGCTCGCGACGGCGCAGCGCTGAAATTGAATTTTTCCGGCGAGCCCTTATCTAACAGATCGCTTACAATTTCCCGCCGCACATCGTGACGGCGGGTTTCCCCGACGGATAAGGAGTGGGTATGTTCAATTGGGTCAAAACGGCGATGCTGATGGCCGCGATCACGGCCCTGTTCATCGTGATCGGCGGCATGATCGGCGGCTCGCGCGGCATGACGATCGCCCTGCTGTTCGCGCTCGGCATGAATTTCTTCTCGTACTGGTTCTCCGACAAGATGGTGCTGCGCATGTACAACGCGCAGGAGGTCGACGAGAACACGGCGCCGCAGTTCTACCGGATGGTCCGCGAGCTGGCTACGCGCGCGAACCTGCCGATGCCGCGTGTCTATCTGATCAACGAGGATGCGCCGAACGCGTTTGCGACGGGCCGCAACCCCGAGCATGCGGCCGTGGCGGCGACCACCGGCATACTGCGCGTGCTGTCCGAGCGCGAGATACGCGGCGTGATGGCGCACGAGCTTGCGCACGTGAAGCACCGCGACATCCTGATCTCGACGATCACCGCGACGATGGCCGGTGCGATCTCGGCGCTCGCGAACTTCGCGATGTTCTTCGGCGGGCGCGATGAAAACGGCCGGCCGGTCAATCCGATCGCAGGCATCGCGGTCGCGTTGCTCGCGCCGATCGCGGGCGCGCTGATTCAGATGGCGATCTCGCGTGCGCGCGAGTTCGAGGCCGACCGTGGCGGCGCGCAGATCTCCGGCGACCCGCAAGCGCTCGCGAGCGCGCTCGACAAGATTCATCGCTATGCGGCGGGCATCCCGTTCCAGGCGGCCGAGGCGCATCCGGCCACCGCGCAGATGATGATCATGAACCCGCTTCACGGCGGCGGTCTGCAGAATCTGTTCTCCACGCACCCGGCCACCGAGGAGCGCATCGCGCGGCTGATGGAAATGGCGCGCACCGGCCGCTTCGACTGACGGCGCCCGTTCGCGGCGCCTGTTCCGCGGTCCTTCCCCCATCACCCCGCATGCGTCGCGCTGCGGGGTGATTCATTTGCGCGTCGTCCGGGCCGCATCCGGTCGCACGCTACAATGCGCGGTTTGGGATCGGCGCGGCGTCGGCGTCGCCCGGCTCCCGCCCCGCTTGCCGATTTCGCCCCGATGACACGAACCCGTTCCGCCTCCCCGTCTTCTCCCGGCCGCGCCACGCGCCTGTCGGCATTGCGTGTCGCGCCCGACTCGCTCGGCTTCGCGCTGGACGCGGCCGCGCAGGCGGTCGACGCGGTGCGGCGCGGCACCGCGTTGCCGGCCGCGCTCTCCGCGGTGTTCGCGCAGATGGCATCGGGGGCGCAGGCGCTCGCGCGCGGTGCGACGCAGGACGTCGCGTATCGCACGATGCGTCGTCTCGGCAGCGTCGACTGGCTGATCGCGCGCCTCGTCGGCAAGGCGCCGCCCGCACACGTACATGCGGTGCTCGCCGGCGCACTCGCGCTGCTGCTCGACGCGGACGGCGAAGCGGCGTATCCGCCGTTCACGGTCGTCGATCAGGCCGTGACCGCCATCGGCGCGCGGCGCGAGTATGCGTTTGCGAAGGGGATGGTGAACGCCGTGCTGCGACGCTTTCTGCGCGAGCGCGACACACTCGTCGCCGCGATGCATGCCGATCCGGTCGCGCAATGGAACTACCGCGCATGGTGGATCGACGCCGTGAAGCGCGCATGGCCCGACGCCTGGCAGGCAATACTCGCGGCCGGCGACCGGCAAGGTCCGCTGACGTTGCGCGTGAACGCACGTCGCGCGAGCGTCGACGCGTATCTCGGCACGCTGCGCGATAACGGAATCGAGGCCGCCGCGATCGGCCGGCATGCGGTGCGGCTCGCATCGGCGTTGCCGGTCGAGCGCATTCCGGGTTTCGCCGACGGCGTCGTGTCGGTGCAGGATGCGGGCGCGCAGCTCGCGGCCGAATGGCTCGGCGCGCGCGACGGCATGCGCGTGCTCGATGCCTGCGCAGCACCGGGCGGCAAGACCGGCCATATCCTCGAGCTCGCCGACGCGGAAGTCGTTGCGCTCGAAAGCGACGCAAGCCGCGCGACGCGCATCGGCGAGAACCTCGCGCGGCTGTCGCTCGCGGCCGATGTGCGCGTCGGCGACGCGGGCGCGCCCGACACCTGGTACGACGGCCGACCGTTCGACCGGATCCTGGCCGACGTCCCGTGCTCGGCGTCCGGGATCGTGCGACGTCATCCGGACATCCGCTGGCTGCGCCGCGAGGCCGACATCCCGGCGCTCGTCGCCGAACAGCGACGCATCTTGTCAGCGCTGTGGCCGCTCCTGAAGCAGGGCGGCGAACTGCTGTACGTCACGTGCTCGATCTTCCCCGAAGAAGGCGAGCAGCAGGCGCGCTGGTTTGAAGCGGCCTGCGAAGATGCGGTACGATTGGACGCGCCCGGCCAGCTGCTGCCGCGTGCCGCTTCGGGCGGAGCGGGCAGCGAAGGCACCGCCGGCGTGCCCGACCCGACCACCGATCACGACGGATTTTTCTACGCGCGGTTTCAGAAACGGTGACGATCAAACACCTTTTTCCACTTCGGCTCGCGGCCGTCCTGCTGGTCGCGTTGACGCTGTGCGTGGCCATCGTGCGGCCGGCGCACGCCGAATCGATTGCCGTGCAGCGCGCCTCGCTGCAGGCCGACGGAAACGGCTGGAGCCTCGACGCCCGCTTCGATTTCGAACTGAACCCGAACCTCGAGGATGCCGTGAACAAGGGCATCCCGCTTTATTTCACGACCGACTTCGAACTGAGCCGCGCGCGCTGGTACTGGTTCGACGAGCAGCCGGTGTCGGTGTCGCAGACGATCCGCCTGTCGTTCCAGCCGCTCACGCGCGAATACCGCGTGTCGACGGGCGGCCTGCAGCTCGGCTTCGGCACGCTGAAGGATGCGCTCGCGGTCGTCAAGCACATCACGTCGTGGCACGTGATCGACCGCAACCAGGTGCGTGCCGGCGAGACGTACACGGCGTCGGTGCGGATGCAGCTCGACACGGCGCTGATGCCGAAGCCGTTCCAGGTCGACGCGGTGAACAACCGCGACTGGACGCTGGCCTCGGACTGGAAGCGCTTTACGTTCACGGTGGCCGAACGTGCTAAATAAAGTGCGCCGCGCGACGAGCGGAAAGAGCCTCCTCATACGCGTGATCGTGTCGACCGTCGCGATCACCGCGCTGCTGCTGCTCGTGCTGCTCGCGGCCGCGAGCGCGAACACCGAATTCTTCGATCGCTACTACTCGTGGCTGTACGCGGCGAACATCATCGTCGCGCTCGTGTTCCTGCTCGTCGTGCTCGGGCTGATCGGCATGATCGTCGTGCGCCTGAGGAAGGGCAAGTTCGGCACGCGGCTGCTCGCGAAGCTCGCGATCTTCTTCGCGCTCGTCGGTGTCGTGCCGGGCGGCATCATCTATATCGTGTCGTACCAGTTCGTGTCGCGCAGCATCGAGTCGTGGTTCGACGTGAACGTCGAAACCGCGCTGACGGCCGGCCTGAATCTCGGCCGCGGGATGCTCGACGCGTCGCTGTCCGATCTGCAGACGAAGGCGCGGCTGATGTCCGATCAGCTCGCGAGCGTCGACGCGAACACGAACGGCACGACGCTCACGCTGCTGCGCCTGCGCGACCAGTTCGGCGTGCAGGACGCGACGATCGTCGAGCCGAGCCGCGGCGGCTCGGGTGCGTCGCCCGATCTGCATATCGTCGCGCAGGCGTCGGGCAATTTCGCGGCGCTGATTCCGGACGATCTGCCGACGCCGCTGATGCTGAGCCAGGCGCGCGAGCACGGCGCGTATGCGGCGATCGAGGGCGAAGTCGACGGCGATCCGCGCGCGCACGGCGCGAAAGGCGCGCTGCGGCTGCGCGTCGTGCGGCCGATTCCCGACGCAACGACGTCGATGCTGCAGCCGGCCGAACGCTTCCTGCAGCTCACGCAGCCGGTGCCGCCGACGCTCGCGCACAACGCGGACGCCGTCCAGCGTGCCTATCGCGAATATCAGGAGAAATCGCTCGGCCGCACGGGGCTGCGCAAGATGTACATCGGCACGCTGACGCTCGCGCTGTTCCTCGCGACCTTCATCGCGATGATGCTTGCGCTCGCGCTTGGCCAGCAACTCGCGCGGCCGCTGTTCCTGCTCGCGCAGGGCACGAAGGAAGTCGCCGAAGGCGACTACACGCCGAAGCGCGAGATCAAGACGCGCGACGAGCTCGGCTTCCTTACGCAGTCGTTCAACGCGATGACGCGCCAGCTGTCCGAGGCGCGGCTTGCGGTCGAGAAGAACCGGATCGCGCTCGAGCATTCGAAGGCCTATCTCGAAAGCATTCTCGCGAACCTGACGGCCGGCGTATTCGTGCTCGACCGCCAGTTCCGGCTCACGACGGCGAACCGCGGCGCCGAGCGGATTTTCCGGCAGCCATTCAATTCGCTGATCGGCACGACGCTCGACCAGATCGGCGTCGTCGCCGGGTTCGGCGCGATGGTGCGCAAGGCCTTCGCGGATCGCGAGGCGGCGTCCGACAGCGGCAGCGGCGATACGGGCCACTGGCAGCAGCAGTTCGCGGTCGAAGTGCCGGGCGAGACCGATCCGCTGACGCTGCTCGTGCGCGGCACGCGGCTCGTGTCGACGGTCGAAGGGCAGGCCGACGATCCGCAGACGTCGGGCTACGTCGTCGTGTTCGACGACATCTCCGACGTGATTTCCGCACAGCGCTCGGTCGCATGGGGCGAGGTGGCGCGCCGGCTCGCGCACGAGATCAAGAACCCGCTGACACCGATCCAGCTGTCGGCCGAACGGCTGCAGATGAAGCTGTCGGACAAGCTCGCGCCGCACGACGCGGACGTGCTCAAGCGCGGCGCGACGATGATCGTCAACCAGGTGGCCGCGATGAAGCGGATGGTCGACGACTTCCGCGAATACGCGCGCACGCCGCCGGCCGTGCTCGCGAACCTGCAGCTGAACGATCTGGTGAGCGAAGTGTTGGGGCTGTACGGCGTCGGCGAAGGCAAGAATCCGATCGTCGTCGAGCTCGCGCCGTCGCTGCCGGTGATTCGCGGCGATGCGACGCAACTGCGTCAGGTGATACACAACCTGCTGCAGAACGCGCAGGATTCGGTCGCGGAGTCCGAGCATCCGCGTGTGTTGATCGAAACCAAGACAGTAGAATATGGCGACCCCGACGCCGAGGGCAAAACGCGCGTCGCGGTTCGTCTTACCGTGTCGGACAACGGGCCCGGTTTCCCGGCGCGCATCCTGACGCGCGCGTTCGAGCCTTACGTGACGACGAAGGCGAAGGGTACGGGGCTCGGGTTGGCCACGGTCAAGAAGATCGTCGACGAGCATGGCGCGCGGATCGATCTGCGCAATCGCATGCACGGCGAGACCGTCGAAGGTGCGCAGGTGTCGATCCTGTTCCTGCAGATGGCGAGCGATGCGCCGAATGCGGGGCCCGACGGAGCGGCGCCCGCGGCGGCGTCGGCCGCCGGCAAGCCGGCCGCCGGACGGTCGGCCTCGACGAAGACAAAAGCAAGTGAGCAGACAAAGGCAGCGTAAATGGCAACCATCCTGGTGGTAGATGATGAAATGGGCATCCGGGAATTGCTCTCGGAGATCCTCAGCGACGAAGGACACGTCGTCGAGGCGGCGGAGAACGCGCAGGCTGCGCGGGAATACCGGCTGAATCAGGCGCCCGATCTCGTGCTGCTCGATATCTGGATGCCGGATACCGACGGCGTCACGCTGCTCAAGGAATGGGCGGCTCAAGGCCTGCTGACGATGCCGGTGATCATGATGTCCGGGCACGCGACGATCGACACGGCCGTCGAGGCGACGAAGATCGGTGCGCTCGATTTCCTCGAGAAGCCGATCGCGCTGCAGAAGCTGCTGAAGGCCGTCGAGCACGGGCTCGCGCGCGGCGCGGCGCCGGTGTCCGCGAATGCGGCGGCGAAGGCCGGCGCCGGGCAGGCGGCGGGGCCCGCAGCGGTCGCGTCGGCGGCTGCGCTCCCGACGCTCGGCGACGACGTCGCAGCGGCGCTCGGCCTCGCGGGCCAGACGGCCGCGATTCCGTTCGACATTCCGCTGCGCGAAGCGCGCGACGCGTTCGAACGCGCGTACTTCGAATACCACCTCGCGCGCGAGAACGGCAGCATGACGCGCGTCGCGGAAAAGACCGGCCTCGAACGCACGCACCTGTATCGCAAGCTCAAGCAGCTCGGCGTCGAACTCGGCAAGAAGCCGTCCGAAGGCGCGGCGTAAAAAATTTCACGAAAAGGGCTTGTACAGTTCAAAAGAGGTCGCTATACTCTCGATTCTTCGTTGGCCCGGTAGCTCAGTTGGTAGAGCAGCGGATTGAAAATCCGCGTGTCGGTGGTTCGATTCCGCCCCAGGCCACCAGCAGTTCCAACCCCAAGAATCGTCAGGTTCTTGGGGTTTTTCGTTTGGGGCGGGTCTCGCGCGCCCGGCAGCATTGGCGGCGGCGTGATAAAATCCGTGCCCGCTCAATGACTTAGCGTACCGCCATCTGCATCCGGCGCAATCGGTCGAATGTCCGCGCCGCGATGCCGCGCGATGGGCGGTATAAGCGCCGTACCGCGTTGCCGGGCTGCGGCGCTGCCTATACTGGTCGCGCCGGCGCAGGCCGGCACGCGTCGGGCCGTTCGGCGGCAGCCGGCCATCGGGCGCAGCGCGACGCGAGCCTATACATTCACGGAGTATCACGGTGATTCGGACAGACGCTAAAGACGGCGCGCTCGTGCTGTTTTCCGGCGGGCAGGACTCGGCCACGTGCGTGGCGTGGGCCCTCGAACGCTACCAGACGGTCGAAACGCTCGGCTTCGACTACGGCCAGCGCCATCGCGTCGAACTCGAGTGCCGCGAAGGCGTGCGCGAAGCGCTGAAGCGGCAGTTCCCCGCGTGGGCGGACCGGCTCGGCGACGATCACATGATCGATCTGTCGGTGCTCGGCGCGATCAGCGATACCGCGATGACGCGCGCGATCGAGATCGAGACGGCCGCGAACGGCCTGCCGAACACGTTCGTGCCGGGCCGCAACCTGCTGTTCATGACGATCGCCGCGGCAATCGCGTATCGTCGCGGCCTGCGCGTGCTGGTCGGCGGGATGTGCGAAACCGATTTTTCGGGCTACCCGGACTGCCGCGACGACACGATGAAGGCGCTGCAGGTCGCGCTGAACCTCGGGATGGACACGCGCATCGTGCTCGAGACGCCGCTGATGTGGCTCGACAAGGCGCAGACCTGGCAGCTCGCCGAGCAGCTGGGCGGCCAGGCGCTCGTCGAGCTGATTCGCGTCGAGACGCACACGTGCTACGTCGGCGAGCGCGCGGAACTGCACGACTGGGGCTTCGGCTGCGGCGAATGCCCGGCATGCAAGCTGCGCAAGCGCGGCTACGAAGCGTATCTGAAGGGCGAGCGGGTGACCGAAGCGCCGCTGTGATGCGGCGCGCGGGCGGCGCGGGCCGATGAACGGATTCTGATCGACAACGAGCGGCGCAAGCCGGACGAAGGACGATGACTTACGCGGTCAAGGAAATTTTCTACACGTTGCAGGGCGAGGGCGCGAACGCGGGCCGGCCGGCCGTGTTCTGCCGGTTCGCCGGCTGCAATCTGTGGTCGGGCCGCGAAGAGGACCGTGCGCAGGCCGTCTGCCGCTTCTGCGATACCGACTTCGTCGGCACCGACGGCGAGAACGGCGGCAAGTTCAAGGATGCCGACGCGCTTGTCGCGACGATCGCGAGCCTGTGGCCGGACGGCGAAGCGCACCGCTTCGTCGTCTGCACGGGCGGCGAGCCGATGCTGCAGCTCGACCAGCCGCTCGTGGACGCGCTGCACGCGGCCGGCTTCGAGATCGCGATCGAGACGAACGGCTCGCTGCCGGTGCTCGAATCGATCGACTGGATCTGCGTGAGCCCGAAGGCCGATGCGCCGCTCGTCGTCACGAAGGGCAACGAGCTGAAGGTCGTGATCCCGCAGGACAACCAGCGGCTCGCCGATTACGCGAAGCTCGACTTCGAGTATTTTCTGGTGCAGCCGATGGACGGCCCGTCGCGCGACCTGAACACGAAGCTCGCGATCGACTGGTGCAAGCGGCATCCGCAGTGGCGCCTGTCGATGCAGACGCACAAATATCTGAACATTCCCTGAGCCACGGCTTTTTGACATCGTGCTGATTACCCGAAAACTCGAATTCGACGCGGGCCACCGCATTCCCGATCACCGCAGTCAGTGCCGGAACCTGCACGGCCATCGCTATGTGCTCGAAATCACGCTGCGCGGCGATCTCGTCGATACCGAGGGGGCGCCCGATCGCGGCATGGTGATGGATTTCGCCGACGTGAAGGCGCTTGCGGTCGAGCACCTCGTCAGCAAGTGGGACCACGCATTCCTCGTCTACGCGCGCGACGAAGTCGTGCGCTCGTTCCTCGAGCAGATGGCCGACCACAAGACGGTCGTGCTCGACCGCATTCCGACCGTCGAAAATCTCGCCGCGATCGCGTTCGACATCCTCGCGAGCGTGTACGACGCGCACTACGGCGTGAACCTGCGCCTCGAGCGCGTGCGGCTCTACGAGACGCCGAACTGCTGGGCCGACGTCGAGCGCGACGCAGGCCGCTGATCTGCGCCGCATCGAGCCGCCGGTGCGCCGGCCGGCGCGTCCGTCCGGCCGCCGCAGCGTGCGCGGCGCCTCCCTCCGCGTTTTCCTACCCGCATTCCGTCCGGCGCCGCGCTATGATCGCTGCGTGAGGCGGCGAAGCGCCGCCCGTCGCGCCGTCGTGCGCGACCGACACACCCTGCCGTTGCTTGTCCCGTTCGATTGCCTGTCCGCCGGGAGGCCGTATCGATGAGCACGCTGACCAATTCCCTGAAACAACGTCTGCACGACGGCGACGAGCCGCTGTACGGGCTGTGGCTGACGCTCGCGAGCGACACGGCGGCGGAAGCGCTCGCGCATGCGGGCTACGACTGGCTCTGCATCGACATGGAGCACGCGCCGAACGACAGCCGCGACGTCGCCTCGCAGCTGCGTGCGATGGCCGCCGCACGCCTGCCGACCGAGCCCGTCGTGCGCGTGCCGGCCCGCGAGCCGTGGCTCGTGAAGCGCGCGCTCGACGCCGGCGCGCGCACGCTGATGTTTCCGTGCATCGAGACGGCGGACGATGCCGCGCACGCCGTGCGCCTCACGCGCTTTCCGTCGCCCGAGTCGCCGGACGGCGTGCGCGGCGTGGCCGGCATGGTGCGCGCGGCGGCGTTCGGGATGCGGCGCGACTACGTGCAGACCGCGAACGCGCAGATCGCGGTGATCGTGCAGATCGAATCCGCGCGCGGCATCGACGAGGTCGAACGAATCGCCGCGACGCCCGGCGTCGACTGCGTGTTCGTCGGGCCGGCCGATCTCGCGGCAAGCCTCGGTCATCTCGGCGACGTCCGACATCCGGACGTCGAATCCGCGATCGCGCGCGTGCTCGCGGCCGGCCGGCAGGCGGGCGTCGCGGTCGGCATCTTCGCGTCGGACAGCGCGAGCGCACGCCAGTGCCGCGACGCCGGCTACCGGATGATCGCGCTGTCGGCCGACGTGATCTGGTTGCTGCGGGCGACGCGGCAGGCACTGCAGGAGGTGCGGTCATGAACGCGGCCGAGGGCGCGTGTCGCGGGCGGGCCGCGCGTAGGGCACCGCGCGCCGCGCGGCTGGCGGCGGCGCT
>NZ_KV786521.1:0-17804 GCF_001806955.1 Burkholderia sp. HMSC10F09 | reverse complement strand
CCAAAGATTGAAGTGCTGGAACACCATCGCAAGCTTCGTGCGGATGCGCTGCAACTGCTTGTGGTCGGCCACTTCCAGCGCGCCGGCACGGTCGGTCTTCGTGCGCACGGCCTCGCCGTCGACGACGATCTGCCCCGCATTCGGCCGCTCGAGAAAATTGATGCAGCGCAGGAACGTACTCTTGCCCGAGCCGCTCGCGCCGATGATGCTGATGACGTCGCCCGCTTTCGCGTTCAGCGACACGCCCTTGAGCACCTCGTTGTCGCCGTAGCGCTTGTGAATGTCGACCGCGGCAAGCTTCACGGAAGCGGACGCGTTCGTTTGAGTGATCTCGGCCAACTGGCTCTCCTCGAAGTGAAATCAATGACGGCCGGCCGCGAGATACGCGAGCCAGTGGCGCTCCGCACGGCGAAACGCCGCGACGAGTGCGAACGATACCGCAAGATAGATCAGCGCGGCGATCCCGAACGACTGGAACGCCATGTACGTCGCCGAATTCGCGTCGCGCGCGACCTTCAGGATGTCGGGCACGGTGGCCGTAAACGCGACGGTCGTCGCATGCAGCATCAGGATCACCTCGTTGCTGTACAGCGGCAGCGCACGACGCAGCGCCGACGGCAGAATCACGCGGCGGTACATCGTGAACGGCGTCATCCCGTACGCCCGCGCGGCTTCAACCTCGCCGTGCGGAATCGCGCGGATCGCACCGGCGAAGATCTCGGTCGTGTACGCGCAGGTGTTCAGCGCGAACGCGAGAATCGCGCAGTTGAAGCCGCTCCTGAAAAACGCATCGAGCAGCGAGTGCGAACGCACGAACTCGAGGCTGTACATGCCCGTGTACATCAGCAGCAGCTGCACGTAGAGCGGAGTGCCGCGAAACACGTAGGTGTAGAACCGCACCGGCATCGACACCCACTTCTTCTTCGACACGCGCGCGACCGCGAGCGGTACCGCACACAAGAAGCCGAGCGAAATCGACGCAACGAGCAGCCACAGCGTCACCGCAAGGCCGGAGAGGCGCTGGCCGTCCCAGTAAAGGAACGCCTTGCCGAATTCCTGAAGGATCTCGATCATAGTTCTGCGTGCCGCACGCCCATGGAATAACGCTTCTCGAGCTGGATCAGCACGAGGTTGGAAACGGTCGTGATCGCCAGATAGATCAGCGCCGCGACGAGGATGAAGAAGAACATGTTGAACGTGCTCTTGCCGGCGTCCTGCGCGGCCTTCACGACGTCCGCGAGGCCGATGATCGACACGAGCGCGGTCGCCTTCACGAGCACCTGCCAGTTGTTGCCGATCCCCGGCAGCGCAAAGCGCATCATCTGCGGAAACAGGATGCGCACGAACACGCGCGCACCGCTCATCCCGTACGCGGCGCCCGCCTCGAGCTGGCCGCGCGGCACCGCGAGGAACGCACCGCGAAACGTTTCGGTGAAGTACGCGCCGTAGATGAAGCCGAGCGTCAGCACGCCCGCGACGAACGGATCGATGTCGATCTGGGTCCAGCCGACCAGGTCGGTGAACTGGTTCAGCCAGATCTGGATGCTGTAGAACAGCAGCAGCATCAGAACGAGATCGGGCACCGAGCGAATCAGCGTCGTATAACCGGTCGCGATCGCTCGCAGCACCCGATTGTGCGACAGCTTCGCCACCGCGCCGATCAGCCCCAGCGCCACCGCAGTGGCGAGCGACAGCACCGACAGCTCGATGGTCTGCACGGTGCCGGCCCACAGGACGGGACCAAAGCCGTAAAGGAACACGCGCGTCTCCTGGATCTTGGAATCAATGCCGGCGCGAATCCCTTCCCGCACCGTGCTGACGCGGATAGTCGCAAGCGAAATTGATTGCCTCAAACCACCCTGCGCACGCCTGCTGCATCGCAGCAATTCGGCAGCCGGTTTGGGCGCGCCGCCTATCTCACTGTTTCAAAAGGAAAAAAGCCGCTTCCTGACAGCGACATAACGGGCCGCGAAGCGGACTTTTTGCAATTTTTCGGTCGCTTTTTCGATATAGCGGACGGCAGCGCAAAACCGGTCGACGCGGCCGGCCGAGCGGCGCCCGTGCGCCGACGCCGGGCGTGCGCTCAGCGGCCTTTCAGAATGTCGGAGCGCGACGTCGTATAGACGAGCCCGTCCGGACCGAAATGGACGTTGAAGAATGCGTCGGTGTTCACGCCGTCCTCGAGCCAGCGCCAGCTCCAGACCGTCTCGGGCTTCAGCGGATACTGCGCGACCTCGCCCGGCTTGCCGAGCAGCCGCCGCACTTCGTCCACGGTCATCCCCGGGCGCACCTTCGCGAAGTTCTCGGCGGTCAGCACCTGCGTCGCGCCCGTGTAGCGGCCGTTCGGATCGAGATCGACGAACCACGTCTGATTGCCCATCGGGCCGCGCGGATATTCGAGCCGCTTCGAGCCGTCGGTGAACGTCCGCTCGATGTCGGGCTTGCCCATCGTCGCGCGTACGTCGGCCTCGGTCGACTCGCCGACCTTCAGCCCTTTGAGCAGCAAGGGCGCCGGTTTGATCGCGTTGAAGAAGTCCCTGATACGTTGCACGTCGAGATTGCCTTGCTTGTCGTCGCAGCCCGCGAGCGCGAGCGCAGCGGCCAGCACGGTCACGGGAAGCAGCCGGAAACGAAAAATCATCGGAAGAAACGCCGGTCGAGAAAACACGCGGCAAGCATACCCGTGCCAGCCCGAAAGCGCGAGACGGGCGCGCGGCCCGCCTCGGTCAGTGCATCGTTTCGGTTTCCGCCTTGCGCGGCGATGGCGCATGCGGCGCCGCATTCGCCGCGCGCAGCCGGCGGCGCGTGCGCACGAGTTCGGCGAGCTGCCACGAGGCGAGCGACAGGCAGCTGAACAGCACTTCGCGGCCGCGCTTCACGAGCGCGAGCGACAGCGCCGTTTCGCGGTCGACGCCGAACATCTGCGCGAGCAGCACGACGGTCGCCTCCTGCACGCCCAGACCGCCCGGCACCATGAACGCGGCATGGCGCACGGCCTGTGTCATCGCTTCGATCGCGATCGCGCCGCCGATCGATACCGGATGGCCGAGCAGCGCGAGCGCCCAGTAGATCTCGAGCGCGCCGAGTACATAGCCGCCGAGCTGCCAGAAGAACGCGGAGAAGAGCAGCCGCGTGCGCGACATCAGCGCGTCGATGTCGGCGTCGAGCCGCCGGCCGTCGACGCCTTGCAGCAGCCGGTGCGAATCGCCGAGCAGCCGCCCGGCGAAGCGCTCGATCGCATGGAAGATGCCGCCGCGTCGCATCAACACGACGCCGAGCACGGGCAACGGCAGCGTCAGCAGCAGCGCGACGCCGATCGTGCCGCCGCCCATCGCGTTCGTCATCGCGAGCAGCAGCACGAGGCCGAGCGCGGCAAATGCGTACTGGACGACGATCGTCACCAGCACCTCGACGATCACCGAAGCCGTCACGCGACTCGCATCGGCGACTTGCCTGCGCGCGAGCCGGATCCCGACGAGCTCGCCGCCGATCCCGACGACCGGCAGCAGCCGGTTCACGGCCTCGCGCACGGTCGCGATCCACCACAGAAACGGCAGCGACCCGCGCCGGTCGAGCAGCACGTGCCACGCGTACGCATCGAGCAGCAGCGGCAGCGCATGGAACGGCACGAGCCACAGCAGCGCGTAGCCGGCACGCGCGAGCATCTGCGACACGTCGCCGATCCCCTCGTGCAGCCCCAGCGCGAGCAGGATGCCGATGCCGATCGGCCAGCCGAGCCATTTGAACCATTTGCTCATGACGGCTGGGCTCCCGGTCTGCGCGCCGCGGGTGCGCCCCGCTGCGCGTCGCGCGTGCCGAACACGGCCGCGAAGCCGCCGGTCGCGACGCCCGCGCGCGTCAGCGCCGCGGCAACGCGCGGCGACAGCAGCGCGTCGAGTTCGTCGACGGGACGGTAGTCGGCCATCGTCGGCGTGATCGGCCCGTCGCCCGCCTCGGCCGGATGACAGTAGATCTCGCCGACACCGGGCGGCAGCGCCGCGAGCGCATCGAGCAGCACGGCCTCGTCCATCCGGCCCGTCTGCGCGATGCCGACCACGTAGTCGTTATGCGCGAGCCCCGCGCGGTCGAGCCGCGCGCGCACGAGCGCGATCCACGGCCGCAGCCATACGGGCGCGGTCGTCTCGTACGGCAGCCGCACGGCGCGCAGGCCGTAGTCGCGGCCGATCTCGACGATCATCGACAGCACGGTCGGATGCAGATGGAAGTGCTTGTGCGCGTTTACGTGATCGAGCGGCAGGCCGGTCGCCGCGAACGCATCGAACTGCGCGCGGATCTCGCGGCGCAGTTGCGCGCGCACGTGCGGCAGAAAGAAGAACCGGCAGCCGTCCTTCGCCATCGCGTCGCCGAAGCGGCCGTCGGCGCCGACCAGCGCCGGAATCTCGCGCGCGGGCAGCGTCGCGGGACCGTCCGCGAGTACCAGATGCAGACCGACCGCGAGCGACGGCAGCCGCCGTGCGCGCGCGATCGCATCCTGCGCGGCCGGCGCGCCGACCATCAGGCTCGCGGCGTTCAGCACGCCGTCGCGATGCGCGCGCTCGACTGCCGCGTTCACGCGCTCATGCAGCCCGAAGTCGTCCGCGGTGAAGATGAGCGCCCGCGCCGCCCGCTGCGTCGTCACGAATCAAGCCTCGTGCGCGCGCAGGAAACGGAAGAATTCGACGCCCTCGCGCAGACGGCGCTTCATCATGTCCCAGCTCGTCAGCATCTCGCGCACGATCTCCCAGATCTTCGACGGACGGAAGTAGAACTCGCGATAGAACTGCTCGAGATGGTGATAGATCTCGTCGCGCGACAGGTGCGGATAGCCGATCGCGGCGAGCTGCACGCCTTCCTTGCTGACGAGGTTGATCGTCTTGTTCTCTTCCATCCAGCCGTTTTCGATGGCCTGCTTGTAGAGCGTCGTGCCCGGATACGGCGCGGCGAGCGACACCTGGATCGTGTGCGGATTGATTTCCTTCGCGTACTCGATCGTCTTCTTGATCGTCTCTTTCGTCTCGCCCGGCAGGCCGAGGATGAAGGTGCCGTGGATCTTGATGCCGAGCTTCTTGCAGTCCGCGCTGAAGCGGCGCGCGAAATCGGTGCGCACGCCCTTCTTGATGTTCACGAGGATCTGGTCGTCGCCGGATTCGAAGCCGACGAGCAGCAGACGCAGCCCGTTTTCCTTCATCACCTTCAGCGTCTTGTACGGCACGTTCGCCTTCGCGTTGCACGACCACGTGATGCCGAGCTTGCCGAGGCCGATGGCGATCGCTTCCGCGCGCGGCAGATCGTCGGTGAAGGTGTCGTCGTCGAACATCAGTTCCTTCACTTCGGGCATGTTGTCGCGAATCCACTTCGCTTCCGCGAGCACGTTCTCGACGGAACGCGTGCGATAGCGATGGCCGCTGACCGTCTGCGGCCACAGGCAGAACGTGCAGCGCGACTTGCAGCCGCGGCCCGTGTAGATCGACACGTACGGATAGTTCAGATAGCCGATGAAGTAATTCTCGATCTTCAGGTCGCGCTTGTAGACGGGCGCGACGAACGGCAGTTCGTCCATGTTCTCGAGGATCGGACGCGCTTCGTTGTGCTCGATCGAGCCGTCCTTCGCGCGCCAGCTCAAGCCCTTGATCTCGGCGAACGGCTTGCCTTCGGCGAGCTCCTTGCAGGTGTAGTCGAATTCCTCGCGGCAGACGAAGTCGATCGCGTCGCTCGCCGTCAGCGAGTTGTGCGGATCGACCATCACCTTCGCACCCACCATGCCGACCAGCATCGACGGCTTCATCTTCTTCAGGTCCTGCGCGAACATCGCGTCGGTCGGGAACGACGGCGTGCTCGTATGGATGATCACGAGGTCGTAGTCGTTCGCGATCTTCAGCGTTTCCTCGACCGACAGGCCGTCGGCGGGCGCATCGACGACGCGGCTGCCCGGCACCAGCGCGGCCGGCTGCGCGAGCCAGGTCGGATACCAGAAGGAACGGATTTCACGCTTGGCCTGATAGCGCGAGCCGGCTCCGCCGTCGAAGCCGTCGTAGGACGGGGCCTGCAAGAACAGCGTTTTCATGAATGCTCCGGTAGCCTGCATAGTTCGATTCGTCTCAACGATTCAGTCAAAAAAACCGCGGGCCGCCGTACCGGCCGCCCGCTACTCCGTGATGTCGCGCGGCGGCAGCGTCGCTCGCCACGCATGGCGGCCCGCTGCCGGGCCGTATTCCGTCGGCACGCGGGTCGCGCGCGCCTGCCTGTGTCCGACGCGGCGCTAGCGACCGTCGCCGCCTTCCACGGCGGCCGCCGCGCGTTCGCCGCCGACCACCGTCATGCGTGCGCCGCGCCACACGACCTGCGTACCGAACGCGGCGACCAGCCATTCGAGCGCGAGCAGCGTGTCGCGCACCGCGACGAGCGGCAGATCGCGCCAGTACGCGCGCCAGCCGTCTTCGCCGCGCGCGTGCAGCACGAGCCGGCCGAACGTGCCCGCGGCCGCCGCCACGCCGGCCACCGTGCCGGCGACGGTGCCGTCGAGCTTCAGCGCGAGCGCCGCGGCGATCGCGAGCCACGGCGCGGTGAACGTGATGAACAGGAACGCGAAGCCGGCCGGATTCAGCGACCGGATCGTGCGCAGCCAGCGCGTCTCGCGATGCCAGAGCGGGCCGAACGACGCCTCGATCACGTCGGTCGCGACTTCGACCTCGGAGAGCACGGTGCGCCGCCCGAGGCGACGCGGCAGCTCGGCGAGCCAGAAGTCGTCGGCGAGCTCGTCCTTCAGCACGCGCAGGCCGCCGATCCGCTCGAGCGTGTCGCGCGTGAGCGCGAGCGTCGCGCCGAAGCCGAAACGGCTCGAGCCGCCGAGATGCGTGATCCGCACCGACGGCGCGAACCATGCGTCGACGAATTGCGCGCCGATGCGCGTCCAGAACCCGCCGACGCTGCGCGCATGATACAGACACGTGACGACGCCGACCGACGCGTCGGCCAGCGGCGCCGTCACGCGCTCGAGATAGTCGGGCGCGACTGCGATGTCGCTGTCTGCGATCACGATCCGATCGTATTTCGCGCGGTCGGCGAGATTGATCAGATTGCTGACCTTCAGATTCGTGCCGTGCACGCGCGCGTCGACGACGAGCGCGATGTCGCGATCCGGATACGCGGTGCGCAGCCGCTCGACGACCGCGATCGCCGGATCGCCCGCCGACGCGACGCCGAACAGCACCTCGTAACGCGGATGATGCTGCTCGCAGAAGGTCGCGAGGTTCTCGTACAGATGCGGCTCGGCGCCGCACAGCGGCTTGAGCACGCTGACCGGTTCGGCGCCGTCGCGCGCGGCCGTGCGCGGGACGCGCGGACGCGGCGCGAATGCCGCGAGCAGCGCGTAAGCGGCCGCCGCCGCCGCGAACGCGATCAGCAGCCAGTCGAGCAGCGACACGGCGGGTGGTGTCGTCATGGGCGGCGCCCTCCGACGAAGCCGGCCGCGTGGCGGCCGATCCGGCCGCACGGCACATGATGGGATATTCCGACAGCGACAAACGCGGGCACGACCCGACTCCTTGTTCCAGCGACCTCAGTGTTTGGGGCGGCACGGCCCGGTCCGCGCAAGGCGGCCGTGCCCCGTTCAGCGTGGCGTTTCCGCATGCCGTCCGGCGCGGAAAAATCGGATGGATTGCCTTCGGCACGAGATGGACAGGCGCCGGATTTTAACAGTCTGCACGCGTCCGCGCGTGGCACCGCGCGAAACGGACTGGTGCGATTCCAGCAAAGCTGTACGGTCGACGAAGGGCTCCGATATGGCCACGTTCACGTTAGCGTAAGCGCTTTGCAGGCGTATTGCAGTCTTGAAAATCAAACCTTTCGTGCAGATTTGTATGCCGATGCAGATTCGCCGCCAATCGCGGTAAAGATTCGTAACAAAGCGACGATTGGATTGATTTTTGCAACGATCGCCGGCGCTTCGCGCGCGGCCCTGCTGCAGGCATGGGTATCGCGGCGGCGCCAGCGCGTTCCGGAACCCTTTGGCAAAATCGACGGATCTGTTGCGTGCGCACATCACCGCGCCCCTCCCCTTCGAAGGCACCCGATGACACCGTTTTCCGTTCTTGACCTCGCCCCCATTCCCGCCGGCGCCGACGCCGCACAGGCCTTCCGCAATACGCTCGATCTCGCGCAACATGCGGAGCGCTGGGGCTATCGACGCTACTGGCTCGCCGAACACCACAACATGCCGGGCATCGCGAGCGCGGCCACCGCGGTCGTGATCGGCCACGTCGCGGGCGGCACGAAGACGATCCGCGTCGGCTCCGGCGGCATCATGCTGCCGAATCACGCACCGCTCGTGATCGCCGAGCAGTTCGGCACGCTGGCGTCGCTGTATCCGGGGCGCATCGATCTTGGCCTCGGCCGCGCGCCGGGCACCGATCAGACGACGTCGCGCGCGCTGCGCCGCGACCTGATCGGCAGCGCCGATTCGTTCCCCGACGACGTCGCCGAACTGCTGCGCTACTTCGCCGAGCCGGCACCCGGCCAGCGCGTGCGTGCGGTGCCCGGCGCGGGGCTCGACGTGCCCGTATGGCTGCTCGGCTCGAGCCTGTTCAGCGCGCAGCTCGCCGCGATGCTCGGCCTGCCGTTCGCGTTCGCGTCGCACTTCGCGCCCGACTATCTGATGCGCGCGCTCGAGGTGTACCGCGCGCAGTACCGGCCGTCGGCCGCGTGGCCGAAGCCGTATGCGATGGTAGGTGTCAACGTGTTCGCGGCCGATACCGACGACGAGGCGCGGCGCCTCTTCACGTCGCTGCAGCAGCAGTTCATCAACCTGCGGCGCGGCACGCCCGGCAAGCTGCCGCCGCCGGTCGACGTGCTCGAGGCGAACGAACTCGAACTCGCGAACGTCGCGCATTCGCTGTCGTTCGCGGCCGTCGGCTCGCGCGACACGGTGCGCGACAAGCTGCGCGACCGGATCGCGCAAACGGGCGCGGACGAGCTGATCATCACCGCGCAGATCTACGATCACGCGGCGCGGCTGCGCTCGTTCGAACTGGCCGCGCAGATCCGCGACGAGCTCGCGAGCGAGCGGCGATAGCAACGGCGCCGGGCGCCGCTGCCGAGATGCGCGCGGCCGCATGCCGCACGCCGCGGCTGCGCGTTACGGCGTGCGCACCGCGTCGAGCCCGTCGAGCAGCGCCTTGTGGAAGGCGTCCGGATCCTGGATCTGCGGCGCGTGTCCGAGCGTCGGAAATTCGACGAGCTGCGCGCCGGGAATCGCGGCCTGCGTGCGCTTCGCGAGCTCCGGATAACGGCCGAGCTTCGCATGCACGTCGGGCGGTGCGACGTCCTTGCCGATCGCCGTCGTGTCCTTGTCGCCGATCAGCAGCAGCGTCGGCACGCGGATCGCGCCGAGCTCGTAGACCACCGGCTGCGTGAGGATCATGTCGTAGATCAGCGCGGAATTCCACGCGACGATGTCGCGGCCCGGCCCGCGGTACATGCCCGCGAGCATCTGCACCCAGCGCTCGTACGACGGCGCCCACTTGCCCGCGTAGTAGGTCGCCTGCTCGTAGCGGCGTATGCCGTCCGCCGACGTCTTCAGTTCGCGCGCGTACCAATAGTCGACCGACAGCGGCGGCACGCCGAGCGCCTTCCAGTCCTCCAGACCGATCGGGTTCACGAGCACGAGCTGCTCGATCGCCTTCGGATACATCAGCGCATAGCGCATCGCGAGCATGCCGCCGGTCGAATGGCCGACGAGCGTGGCCGACTTCACGCCGATCGATTCGAGCAGCGCATGCGTGTTGCGCGCGAGCTGCTGGAAGCTGTACTGGTAGCGCTCGGGCTTCGACGACTTGCAGAAGCCGATCTGGTCCGGCGCGATCACGCGGTAGCCGGCGCGGCTCAGCACGCCGATCGTGTCTTCCCACGTCGCGGCGCAGAAATTCTTCCCGTGCAGCAGCACGACCGTGCGGCCGTTCGGATGCGCAGGCGGCACGTCGAGGTACACCATTTCGAGCGTTTCGCGCTGCGACACGAATGCGTAGCGGTGCAGCGGCGCCGGATAGTCGAAGCCTTCCAGCCGCGGACCGTAGGCGGGCCCGTCGTTGCCGGCCGCGGCCGGCACGATGGCCGCGACGGCCGTCGCGCACGCGGCGGCGGCGCCCGCGCCGACGAGCGCGGTTCGCACGGCGGACAACATCTTGCGAGTCGAAAACATGGCGTTCACGGTAATTGGACACGCACGGGCAGCGCCGTGCCCCGCGATTCTACGCGGGTCGCGCTGACGACGGCGCGCAACACCGTGCGCCGCGCGACTTCCGCGCGCGCGGCGAACTCGGGTATCGTGTGACGTGACCCTGAAACGCGAGCCGGCGAATTCCCATGAAAAACGTCCTCAGCATTCAGTCGCACGTCATCTACGGCCACGCCGGCAATAGCGCGGCCGTGTTTCCGATGCAGCGCCTGGGCGTCAACGTCTGGCCGCTCAACACCGTCCAGCTGTCGAATCACATGCAGTACGGCCACTGGGCCGGCAGCGCGATCGACGCCGCGAAGATGGAGCAGCTCGTCGACGGGATCGCCGCGATCGGCGCGCTCAAGCGCTGCGACGCCGTGCTGTCGGGCTTCGCCGGCTCGCCCGCGCAGGCGCGCGCGACCGTCGAGATCGTGCGCGCCGTGAAGGCGATGAATCCGAACGCGTGGTACTTCTGCGATCCCGCGATGGGCCAGACGGGCGGCATCCGGCCCGAGCCCGGCGTCGAGGAATTCATCGTCAACGAAATGCCGGCGCTCGCGGACGGCATGTCGCCCAACCACACCGAGCTGCAGAAACTCGCGGGCCGACGCATCGAGACCGTCGCCGAAGCGGTCGACGCATGCCGCACGCTGATCGCGCGCGGCCCGAAGATCATCCTCGTCAAGCACCTGCACGACCGCAACAGCCCCGCCGACCGCTTCAACATGCTGGCCGTCACCGAGACCGAAGCGTGGATCGGCCAGCGTCCGCTGTATGCGTTTCCGCGTCATCCGGTCGGCGTCGGCGACCTCACCAGCGCGATCTTCGTCGCGCGCCGGCTGCGCGGCGACTCGGTGCGCGCCGCGTTCGAGCACACGCTCGCGGCCGTGCACGCGGTCGTCAAGGCGACCTACGACGCGCGCCGCTACGAACTCGAACTGATCGCCGCGCAGGACGAAATCGCGCGCCCGAGCGAATGGTTCGGCGCGTGGGTGACCGACGCCTGACGCGTCGCACCTCCTCGCCGCGCGCTGCGCACCGTGCGGCTCGTCCTGCCCTCCCGCGCGATCGCTTCACGTCGCATACACCGCCATTTCCGCCGATCGGCCGTGCGTTCGCCGCGACGCGGAGCCCGCATGCAAACGTTTCCGGGCTTCACATGAATGACACCGAAACCCCGCTATGCTCGCGGCGGCACGACCCGGGCGGCAGGCTATCGCGGCGCGGGCGCGCCGCCGCCCGTCCCGCCAACCGGCGCCCTCCCTTTACCGCACGATAACGACCATGACCCGATCGAACCGTCGTGATTTCCTGCGCCTCGCCGCCGGCACCGCCGGCGCCGCCGCGCTGAACCTGTTTCCGCCCGTGATCCGCGACGCGCTCGCGATTCCCGCGAACCGCCGCACCGGCACGATCCGCGACATCGAACACATCGTGATCCTGATGCAGGAGAACCGCTCGTTCGACCATTACTTCGGCACGCTGCGCGGCGTGCGCGGCTTCGGCGATCCGCGGCCGCTGCGCCTCGCGAACGGCAAGTCGGTGTTCCATCAGCCGGTCGGCGCGGCCGAACTGCTGCCGTTCCATCCGGGCGCGGACAAGCTCGGGATGCAGTTCCTGCAGGATCTGCCGCACGGCTGGCAAGACATGCACGCGGCGTGGAACAAGGGTCGCTACGATCAGTGGGTGCCGAACAAGGGCACGACGACGATGGCGTACCTGCAGCGCGACGACATTCCGTTCCACTATCAGCTCGCGGACGCGTTCACGATCTGCGACGCCTATCACTGCGCGATCCCGAGCTCGACCGATCCGAACCGCTACTACATGTGGACTGGCTACGTCGGCAACGACGGCATCGGCGGCGGCCCCGTGCTCGGCAACGAGGAAAAGGGCTACGGCTGGACCACCTATCCGGAAGTGCTGCAGCAGGCCGGCGTGTCGTGGAAGATCTACCAGGACGTCGGCACCGGCCTCGACGCGAACGGCTCGTGGGGCTGGACGCAGAACCCGTACATCGGCAACTACGGCGACAACTCGCTGCTCTACTTCAACCAGTACCGCACCGCGCTGCCGGGCACGCCGCTGTACGACAACGCGCGCACCGGCACGAACGTCAGCGCCGGCGGCACGCTGTTCGACGTGCTGCAGCAGGACGTGAAGAACGGCACGCTGCCGCAGGTCTCCTGGATCTGCGCACCGGAAGCGTATTCCGAGCATCCGAACTGGCCGGCGAACTACGGTGCGTGGTACATCGAGCAGGTGCTGAAGACGCTCGTGTCGAACCCGGACGTCTGGAGCAAGACTGCGCTCTTCATCACGTACGACGAGAACGACGGCTTCTTCGACCACGTGCCGCCGCCGTTCGCGCCGCAGTCGCGCGACAACGGGCTGTCGACCGTCGCGACGACCAACGAGGTGTTCGCCGGCGACGCGTCGCACATGGCCGGCCCGTACGGGCTCGGGCCGCGCGTGCCGATGCTCGTCGTGTCGCCGTGGACCAAGGGCGGCTGGGTCTGCTCGCAGACCTTCGATCACACCTCGCTGCTGCAATTCATCGAGGCGCGTTTCGGCGCGCAGTACGCGGTCAAGGCGGCCAACATTTCGCCGTGGCGCCGTGCGGTGTGCGGCGATCTCACGTCCGCGTTCGACTTCTCGACGCCCGACGCAAGCTGGCCGACGCTGCCCGACACGAGCGCATACGCGCCGGCCGACCGCAATCGTCATCCCGACTACATCCCGGTGCCGCCGGTGCTGCAGACGCTGCCGACGCAGGAGCCCGGGCTGCGCCCGGCGCGCGCGCTGCCGTACGAGCTGTTCGTGCACGGCCGCGTCGAGCCGGCCGCCGGCCGGTTCCGGCTGAACTTCGCGAATACGGGCCGCGCGGGCGCCGCGTTCCAGGTGCAGTCGCGCAACCGCGTCGACGGCCCGTGGACGTACACCGTCGAAGCCGGCAAGCGCATCGCCGATACGTGGAGCGCCGCGCCGTCGCTCGGCCGGTACGACCTCGACGTGTACGGCCCGAACGGTTTCTACTGCCATTTCCGCGGCCCGTTCGCGACCGGCGTGGGGCACGCGGACGCGAACCCGGAAGCGATCTACGGCTACGACGTCGCGAACGGCAACATCACGCTGCGCCTCATGAACCGCGGACACCGCACGGTGCGCCTCACGGTGACGAACGCGTACGGCAGCGGCGCCGCGCGCACGTTCGAGCTCGCGCCGGGCGCCCACGTCGACGACTACTGGGATCTGCGCGGCAGCCACGGCTGGTACGACCTGACCGTCAGTGACGGGCAGCCGCTCGGCTTCCTGCGCCGCTTCGCGGGCCACGTCGAAACGGGCCGCGCGAGCACCAGCGATCCGCTGATCCGCACGAGCGCGTCCGGCACGGGCGCCGGCGCGGCGTCGGACGCGCTGTCCGACGCATCGGCCGGCTAAGCGCGGTGTCGCACCGCGGCCCGGACGGGCTGCGGTGCGCCCGCGCATCCGTTGCATTCGCACCCTCCCCGCCCGTTCGCGGCGGGAATATCCCGATACCGGCCGCACGCGCCGGCGCGGAAGCTATGCGCAAATCCGCACCGAATGCGTGTCGAACTGCCAAGACCCACGCAATTCGGCGACCTATATATCGAGGCGATCGGGGCTCCTCCGGAGCCTCGCGGGGTCATTCCGAGCGTCGTTCCGCCGCCCTGCGCCCGATTCCGAGAAGCGGTCGAACCGCCCGTCCGCCGCACGCGCCCGGCCGCGTGCGGTGCCCACCCGCCGGTGTCGAACAAGAGGATCGAACATGAAACTTCGCCATTCATTGTTGTCCGTGTCGATTGCATCCGCGCTTGCCCTCTTCTCGCAACAGGCCGCGCAGGCGGCCGACGAACTCGACGTGAAGGTCGGCTTCGCCGCCCCGCTGACCGGCGTGAACGCCGGCTACGGCAAGGATCTGCAGAACGGCGTGCAGCTCGCGCTCGACGATGCGGTCGCGCAGAAGGTGCAGATCGCCGGCAAGCCCGCGCACTTCAGCCTGATCGTGCAGGACGATCAGGCCGACCCGCGCGTCGGCGTGCAAGCCGCGCAGGCGCTCGTCGACAAGAACGTGTCGGTCGTGGTCGGCCACTTCAATTCCGGCACGACGATTCCGGCGTCGGTCGTCTACGACAAGGCCGGCATCCCCGTCATCGATCCGGCCGCGACGAACCCGACGCTCACGTCGCGCGGGCTCGCCAACATGTTCATGGTGATCGCGACCGACGGCCAGAACGCGGGCAACGCGGGCAAATACGCGGTCGAGGTGACGAAGGCGAAGCGCATCGCGATCGTCGACGACCGCACCGCATTCGGTCAGGGCGAGGCCGACGAGTTCGAGAAGGCCGTGAAGGTGGCCGGCGGCACGATCATCGCGCGCGAGTTCACGAACAACCAGGCCGTCGATTTCCGCGCGCAGATCACGAGCCTGAAGGGCAAGAACCCGGACCTGATCTTCTTCGGCGGCCTCGACGCGCTCGCGGCGAACTTCATCAAGCAGATGCGCCAGCTCGGGCTCAATGCGCAATTCGTCGGTGGCGGCGGCGTGAAGGACAACGAGTTCATCAAGATCGCCGGCCCGGCGGCCGAAGGCGCGATGGCATGGGAGTACGGGCGCCCGCTCGACGAGCTGCCGCAGGGCAAGGATTTCGAGCAGCGGTTCAAGAAGCGTTTCGGCGTCGACGTGCTGTCGTACGCGCAGTTCGGCTACGACGCGACGTGGGCCGCGATCAAGGCGATGCAGGCGGCCGGCTCGACCGATCCGAACGTCTATCGGCCGGCGCTGAAGAAGATCGACTTCGAGGGCATCACCGGGCGCATCTCGTTCGCGAAGGACGGCTCGCTGAAGAGCGGGATGTCGACGCTGTATCAGGTGAAGAACGGCGCGTGGAAGACGATCGTCACGAAGGGAGGCTGATCGGGATGGCGGTCCGGGGGACGGGCGGCGCGGGCCGCCCTACCGCGGGCCGCCCCGTCTCCACGATGCGGTCAAGTGGTCGGTCTTGTACGACGACTGATGTTGCGGCGTGACGCATCGGCGGTGCGGTCCGGCACAACGCGCGATTGCGCCGCGCCGTTGCGCGCGCCTCAGTTCGCCTGCGTGTCGCGCTCGGCCTCGGCGGCCTCGTGCGCGCGGCGCAGCCGCTCGCGGCTGTTGGTCAGATGCGTGCGCATCGCCGCACGCGCGGCCTCCGGATCGTGGCGCGCGATCGCTTCGTAGATGTCCTCGTGCTCGTGGTTCAGGCGGCCGACGTAGCGCTCGAGGTCGTCGCCGGCGAAGCGCGCGGAATTCACGCGCGTGCGCGGAATGATCGACGCGCCGAGCTGCGTCATGATGTCGACGAAATAGCGGTTGCCGGTGGACTGCGCGATCTGCAGATGGAATTGATAGTCGAGCTGCGCGGTGTCGCGCCCGCCGCCGGAGCCCGTCGCGATCGCGTCGAGCGCGCGGCGCAGCGCGGCGAGATCGGCATCCGTCGCGCGCTGCGCGGCGAGGCTCGCGCACTCGCTCTCGAGGCTGATGCGCAGCTCGAGCACCGCGAGCACGTCGCGCAGCGTCGTGATCGTCGCCGGGTCGATGCCGAGCGCCTGGCGGCGCGACGGTTCGAGCACGAAGCTGCCGATTCCGTGGCGCGTCTCGATCAGGCCGCTCGCCTGCATCCGCGAGATTGCCTCGCGCACGACCGTGCGGCTCACCCCCTGCGCCGCCATCACTTCGGTTTCGGTCGGCAGCTTGTCGCCAGGGCGCAGCGTGCCGTTTTCGATCTGCGCGGTCAGCGCGTCGACGACATCTTGTGCAAGGCTGCGCGCGCGACGGCGCGGCGCTGCGGGAAGCGTAGGCACGGACATGAGGCCGGTTCCTTTCTGAATGATCGTAGTGTGAGCCGAGGGTTTACGCGGGGTTTGAGCGAAAGCCGTGGTTTCATTATACTGCGTCACAAGTCATCCGATGACTGATGATCGCGACGCGTGGCCTCGGCTGCATTGACATTGGCGCCCCGTCACGCTTGGCGATGCGCCGCTTCGCGACCGCTACGGCGCCCGCGCACATCGGTTGTCGAATGATCGCACCTCCCGCCACGCGCGGCAAAGCTTTTGCCGTGCGGCACCGCCTACCTTATCGCCATCGCCGCCATGAAAGCCGTCACTGCCTCGCCCTCCTCCGATACGCCGCGCATCGTCGACCTGCAAGCGATCCCGGTCGCCGGTCACGACAGCATGCTGCTCAACCTGAGCGGCGCGCACGGCCCGTTCTTCACCCGCAACCTCGTGATCCTCAAGGACAGCGCCGGCCGCACCGGCGTCGGGGAGGTGCCGGGCGGCGAAAGCATCCGCCGCACGCTCGACGATGCGCGCGCGCTCGTCGTCGGTCAGCCGGTCGGCAACTACCAGGCCGTGCTCAACGCGGTGCGCCGCACGTTCGCGGACCGCGATGCCGGCGGCCGCGGCCTGCAGACCTTCGATCTGCGCACGACGATCCACGCGGTCACCGCGCTCGAAGCCGCGCTGCTCGACCTGCTCGGCCAGCATCTCGGCGTGCCGGTCGCGGCGTTGCTCGGCGAAGGCCAGCAACGCGAAAGCGTCGAGATGCTGGGCTATCTGTTCTATGTCGGCGATCGCACGAAAACCGCGCTGCCGTATCGCGACGGCCGCGACGCGAGCGACGACTGGACGCGCGTGCGCAACGAGCCCGCGCTGACGCCGGAAGCGGTCGTGCGGCTCGCGGAAGCCGCGCACGCGCGCTACGGCTTCAACGACTTCAAGCTGAAAGGCGGCGTGTTCGAAGGCGCGCGCGAAGTGGAGGCCGTCACCGCGCTCGCCGAGCGCTTCCCGAGCGCGCGCGTGACGCTCGACCCGAACGGCGCATGGTCGCTCGACGAGGCCGTGCGCCTCTGTCGCGACCTGCATCACGTGCTCGCGTACGCGGAAGACCCGTGCGGCGCCGAGAACGGCTATTCCGGCCGCGAGGTGATGGCCGAATTCCGACGCGCGACGGGCCTGCCGACCGCGACCAACATGATCGCGACCGACTGGCGGCAGATGGGCCACGCGGTGCAGTTGAACGCGGTCGACATCCCGCTCGCCGATCCGCACTTCTGGACGATGCAGGGCTCGGTGCGCGTCGCGCAGATGTGCCGCGACTGGGGGCTGACGTGGGGCTCGCATTCGAACAACCACTTCGACGTGTCGCTGGCGATGTTCACGCATGTCGCGGCGGCAGCGCCGGGCCGCGTGACAGCGATCGACACGCACTGGATCTGGCAGGACGGCGAGCGGCTGACGCGCGAGCCGCTGAAGATCGAGAACGGGCTCGTCGAAGTGCCGAAGCGGCCGGGGCTCGGCGTCGACATCGACATGGACGCCGTCGCGCGTGCGCATGAGCTGTACAAGCAGCACGGCCTCGGCGCGCGCGACGACGCGGCGGCGATGCAGTCCCTGATTCCGGGCTGGACCTTCGACAACAAGCGCCCGTGCCTCGTGCGCTGAGCGCCGCGGGCCGGGACGGACCGGCGTGAGCGCGTCGCGCGAGCGACACGCGCGTCACGCTGCTGCGCGCGGCGCGCGAGCC
>NZ_KV786520.1:4902-8669 GCF_001806955.1 Burkholderia sp. HMSC10F09 | reverse complement strand
CATCGCGCCGGCCGGGCGCGACCGAGCGCCACGGCGGCGCGCTGACGCCGTTCCTGCACAGCAGCGACGCGCGCGTCGCGCAGCAGGCCGAGCTCGCGCTGCGCGTCGCGAGCAAGCGGCTGCCGATTCTCGTGCTCGGCGAAACCGGCGCGGGCAAGGAAGTGTTCGCTCGGGCGATCCACGATGCCGGCGCGCGACGCACGCGGCCGTTCGTCGCCGTCAATTGCGGCGCGCTGCCCGAAGCGCTGATCGAGAGCGAACTGTTCGGCTACGCGGCCGGCGCGTTCACGGGCGCACGCAAGCACGGCGCGCGCGGCAAGATCGCGCAGGCCGACGGCGGCACGCTGTTTCTCGACGAAATCGGCGACATGCCGCTCGCGCTGCAAACGCGCCTGCTGCGCGTGCTCGCCGACGGCGAAGTCGTGCCGCTCGGCAGCGACACGCCGGTACGCGTCGATCTCGACGTGATCTGCGCGACGCACCGCGACCTCGCGCAGATGGTCGCGGCCGGCACGTTCCGCGAGGATCTGTATTACCGGCTCAGCGGCGCGACGTTCGAGCTGCCGCCGTTGCGCGAACGCGCGGACGTGCGCGACCTGATCGCAGCCGTGTTCGCCGAGGAAGCGCAGGCGACCGGCCACGTGCTGACGCTCGACACGACGCTCGCCGAGCAGCTCGCCGCCTATCCGTGGCCCGGCAACGTGCGTCAGTTGCGCAACGTGATGCGCTACGCCTGCGCGGTATGCGACGGCACACGCGTGACGCGGCGCGATCTGCCGGCCGACGTCGCCGCGCAGCTCGGTGCGGATCCCGGAAGCGTGCTGCCCGACGACGAGCGCAGCCGCATCGTCGCGGCGCTGAGCGCGCACCGCTGGCGGCCCGATGCGGCCGCGCAGGCACTCGGCATGTCGCGCGCGACGCTGTACCGGCGCATCGCGAAATACCGGATCGTCGCGCCGCACCGCGTGTGACACGCGTTGCGGTCCGCGCGCGCATGCCGTGTCAGGCGGTTTCGGCGGCCGCCGCGGGCGCGCCGTCGCGGGCCGCGCCCGCTGCTTCGTCGCGCTGCCGGAACACCTCGTGCGCGGCGAACAGCGCATTGAGCGCGGCCGGGAAACCGGCATAGACCGCCATCTGCATGAAGACCTCGACGATCTCGTCGCGCGTGCAGCCAACGTTCAGCGCGGCTTCGATATGCACTTTCAGTTGCGGCTGCGCATTGCCGAGCGCGGCGAGCGCCGCGATCGTCGCGATCTCGCGCGATTTGAGGTCGAGCTGCGGGCGGCTGTAAATCTCGCCCAACGGAAATTCGATGACCATCCGCGCAAAGTCCGGCGCGATCGGCGCGAGCGCGGCGATCACGCGCTCGCCCGCGTCGCCGTCGATTTCCGTGAGCTTGTCCCAGCCGCGCGCGTAGCGATCTTCAACGACTCGTTCCATGGTGTTCGTCCTGTTCCTTGAGTGAATGAGAAGGGCTCGCCTGTCGTTCCGACTCGCGCTCCAGCGCCTCGTAGTGCGCGATCTTTTCGCCGATCGCGTCGAGGCTCGCCTGCAGCTCCGCGAGATGCGCACGCACGGCATCGCGATGCGCGACCAGCAGCCGGCGCCGTGCGCCGAGCGTCGGCTCGCCCTGCGCGCGCAGCGCCGCGAACTGCTGCATCTGCGCGATCGGCATCCCGGTCGACTTCAGACGCATCACGAACGCGAGCCAGTCCAGATCGGCCGGCGCATAGAGCCGGTGCCCGGCCGCGTTGCGCGAAATCGCGTGCAGCAGCCCGGCCTGCTCGTAATAGCGCAGCGTGTGCGTCGACACGCACATCAGCGCGGCGACTTCACCGATCGTCAGCGGACCGGCGGCGGAAGGTTTCGATTCGGTCATCGACATGGCACGCTCAAGCTTAGGAGTTAGAGTTCACTCTAAGTCAAGCGCCGTCGAACGGCCAGCATCGCTGCCCCCAACGCGGCAATACCGTAAAGAATCGTCAAAACGGCGCCGCCGCGGCGCATTCGCCCTTTACACGGGGCGCGCGCTTGAGCAAGATTCGTGCAGCCTGTCTTAAAAAGGGCACGCATTTGTCCTATGCTTAACGGCGACGCCCGGCCGTGTCGCATCCGCCGTCCGTTGCAACAGCCATTCATCCGTCCGAACCAGGGAGCCCTTGCCATGCTGAAAAAGCTGCTGATGCTGTTCGTCGCGTTATCGCTGTCGCTTGCTGCGGGCCTTGCCGCCGCCGTCGACGTCAACACGGCCGATCAGGCCGCGCTCGAATCGGTGAAGGGCCTCGGGCCCGTGAAGTCGAAGGCGATCATCGACGAGCGCACGAAGAACGGCCCGTTCAAGGATGCCGACGATCTCGCGACCCGCGTCAAGGGGCTCGGCACGAAGTCGGTCGGGCATCTCGAGGAAAACGGGCTGACGATCGGCGGCTCGTCGGCCCCGCCGAAGGGCGTGAAGCTGTCGAAGCCGGCCGCGACGAGCTCGGCCACGACGTCGACGACGACGTCCGCCGGTACGGCATCGACGTCGACCACCGCGACGGCCGGCACCACGGCCGCCGCCCCGGCACCGGCGCCGGCGGCGAGCACGCCGGCCGCCGCAACCAAGCCGGCCAAGAGCAAGCGCGCCTCCAAGAAGGACAAGGCGGCGGCAGCGGCAGCGGCGTCCGCGGACGCGGGCGCAAGCGCGAGCGCGCCGGCTGCCGCATCGTCGACGAAGGCGGCGAAGGGTTCGAAGAAGAAGAGCAAGAAGGACAAGGCAGCCTCCGCCGCCGCGGCGTCGGGCGCCTGATGTGCGCCGCGCGCGCGACGGGCGCGTGCGCGGCATCCGTGCAACGGGCGTCGCCTTGCGGCGCCCCTTTCAGTGAAGGTGAAGAACCATGGGTCTCCTCGACATCGTCGGCGGTCTGATCGGCGGCCAGGCCGGCGGCAACTCGCAAAGCGCGCTGATTACGACCGCGCTCGAATTCATCAACAACCAGCCGGGCGGCCTGAACGGCCTCATCGAGAAGTTCAAGGCTGGCGGCGCCGGCGAGATCATCGGCTCGTGGGTCGGCACCGGCGCGAATCAGCCGATCTCGCCCGACACGCTGCAGAACGTGCTGGGCTCCGACGTGGTCGGCTCGCTCGCGAGCAAGGTCGGCATCGACCCGGCGCAGGCGTCGTCGATCCTCGCGCAGGTGCTGCCGCACGTCGTGAACCACGCGACGCCGAACGGCGAAGTGCCGAGCGACGGCCAGGTCGACACGTCGAACGTGCTCGGCGCGCTGTCGCAGCTGGCCGGCATGTTCGGCGGCAACAAGCAGGCCTGAGCGGTACGCGCGACGGCCCTGCGCCGTCGTGCGCGCCCCATAAGCAAACACCCCGCCGAGGCGGGGTGTTCGTTTTTTTGCGCGCCCGGCGCGGGGCCGGGCAACGCAGCCGATGACGGCGATCAGTGCACGACGCGGTCGAACACGAACTTGCCGTCGTTGACGTCGACCGGAATCACGTCCTTCGGGCCGAAGCGGCCGGCGAGGATCAGCTTCGCGACCGGGTTCTCGATCTCCTGCTGGATCGCGCGCTTCAGCGGCCGTGCACCGAACAGCGGATCGTAGCCGACCTTCGCGATCTGCTCGAGCGCCGCCGGCGACACGTCGAGCGCCATGTCGAGCTTCGCGAGCCGGTCGTGCAGGCGCGCGAGCTGGATCTTCGCGATCGACTCGATGTTGTGGCGGTCGAGGCCGTGGAACACGACGACGTCGTCGATCCGGTTCAGGAACTCGGGGCGG
>NZ_KV786520.1:4545-4882 GCF_001806955.1 Burkholderia sp. HMSC10F09 | reverse complement strand
GTCGATCCGGTTCAGGAACTCGGGGCGGAAATGCTGCTTCACCTCGAGCCACACCGCATCCTTGATCTCGTCCTGCGGCGAACCCGTCATCGACTGGATCACCTGCGAGCCGAGGTTCGACGTCATGACGATCACCGTGTTCTTGAAGTCGACCGTGCGGCCCTGCCCGTCGGTCATGCGACCGTCGTCGAGCACCTGCAGCAGCACGTTGAACACGTCCGGATGCGCCTTCTCGATCTCGTCGAGCAGGATCACGCTGTACGGCTTGCGGCGCACGGCTTCCGTCAGGTAGCCGCCCTCCTCGTAGCCGACGTAGCCCGGCGGCGCGCCGATCAGC
>NZ_KV786520.1:1118-4525 GCF_001806955.1 Burkholderia sp. HMSC10F09 | reverse complement strand
GACGTAGCCCGGCGGCGCGCCGATCAGCCGCGCGACACTGTGCTTCTCCATGAACTCGCTCATGTCGATACGGATCAGATGCTCTTCCGAATCGAACAGGAACGACGCGAGCGCCTTGCACAACTCGGTCTTGCCGACGCCCGTCGGGCCGAGGAACAGGAACGAGCCGTACGGACGGTTCGGATCGGCGAGGCCCGCGCGCGAACGGCGAATCGCGTCGGCGACCGCGTTGATCGCCTCGTCCTGGCCGACCACGCGCTCGTGCAGCTTTTCCTCGATATGCAGCAGCTTTTCGCGTTCGCCCTGCATCATCCGCGACACCGGAATCCCGGTCGCGCGCGACACGACTTCGGCAATCTCCTCGGCGCCGACCTGCGTGCGCAGCAGACGCGGCCGCGTCGGATTGTGCTGCTCCTGCTCTTCGGCCTGCGTGACCTGCTTCAGCTGCGCCTCGAGCTGCGGCAGCTTCCCGTACTGCAGTTCGGCGACCTTCTCGAGCTTGCCTTCACGCTGCAGCCGCGCGATGTCCGCGCGCACCTTCTCGATCTCTTCCTTCAGCTGCGCGCTGCCCTGCACCGCGGCCTTCTCGGCGGTCCAGATTTCCTCGAGGTCCGCATACTCGCGCCCGAGCCGCTCGATCTCTTCCTCGATCAGCTGCAGCCGCTTCTGCGACGCTTCGTCCTGCTCCTTCTTCACGGCCTCGCGCTCGATCTTCAGCTGGATCAGCCGGCGATCGAGCTTGTCCATCTCTTCGGGCTTCGAATCGATTTCCATCTTGATCTTCGAAGCGGCCTCGTCGATCAGGTCGATCGCCTTGTCCGGCAGGAAACGGTCCGTGATGTAGCGGTGCGATAGCTCGGCCGCGGCGACGATCGCCGGGTCCGTGATGTCGACGCCGTGGTGCAGTTCGTACTTCTCCTGCAGCCCGCGCAGAATCGCGATCGTCGCCTCGACGCTCGGCTCGTCGACGAGCACCTTCTGGAAACGGCGCTCGAGCGCGGCATCCTTCTCGATGTACTTGCGGTATTCGTCGAGCGTGGTCGCGCCGATGCAATGCAGCTCGCCGCGCGACAGCGCCGGCTTCAGCATGTTGCCCGCATCCATCGCGCCTTCGGCCTTGCCGGCGCCGACCATCGTGTGGATTTCGTCGATGAACACGATCGTCTGGCCTTCGTCCTTCGCGATGTCGTTGAGCACGGCCTTCAGGCGCTCCTCGAACTCGCCGCGATACTTCGCGCCGGCGAGCAGCGCGGCCATGTCGAGCGACAGCACGCGCTTGCCCTTCAGCGTCTCCGGCACCTCGCCGTTGACGATCCGCTGTGCGAGCCCTTCGACGATCGCCGTCTTGCCGACGCCCGGCTCGCCGATCAGCACGGGGTTGTTCTTGGTGCGGCGCTGCAGGATCTGGATCGAGCGGCGGATCTCGTCGTCGCGGCCGATCACGGGATCGAGCTTGCCGGCGCGCGCGCGCTCGGTCAGGTCGACCGTGTATTTCTTCAGCGCTTCGCGCTGGCTTTCCGCGTCCTGGCTATGCACCTGCGAGCCGCCGCGCACCGCGGCGATCGCGGCTTCGAGCGCCTTGCGCGTGAGACCGTGCTGACGCGCGAGCTTGCCCGCTTCGCCCTTGTCGTCCGCGACCGCGAGCAGGAACATCTCGCTCGCGATGAAGGTGTCATTCAGCTTCTGCGCTTCCTTGTCGGCCTGGTTCAGCAGGCCGGCCAGCTCGCGGCCGATCTGGATGTCGCCGCCCGTGCCCGTGACCTGCGGCAGGCGTGCGATCGCGTCGTTCAGCGCGCCCTGCAGCGCCTGCACGTGGACGCCCGCCCGCGACATCAGCGAGCGCGCGGAACCGTCCTGCTGCGCGAGCAGCGCCGCCAGCACGTGAACCGGTTCGATGTATTGATTGTCGCGGCCGGCCGCGAGGCTTTGCGCATCCGCAAGCGCTTCCTGGAACTTGGTGGTGAGCTTGTCGATTCTCATTTAGGTGAGACCTCCAATTTTCGATTAACACCAAAGTGAGGATGGTTATGCGGCTTTCAAGCGGAACTCGGGTCGATACAGCGCAAAAAAGTGTCGGCGGCGGCAGGCATGCGCATGTGCCGATTCGGGCCACGAGCGCGCGGCGCGCTGCACGGCCGTGTCGGCCGGCGTGCCGAGCGCGGCCCCGGGCTACTCGGTCGAGCCTGCTGCGTGCGGCGCGCGCGCGACTGCGATCGGCCGGATGCCGAGCAGCGACACGAGCGCCGGAGCGGGCTCGGCCAGCTCGGCGAGCGTATGGCGCTCGAGCTCGGCGAAAAAGGCGTCGCGGGCGGCAGCCAGCACACCCTTCAGCCGGCACTGCGGCTCGATCACGCAGCCGCGCGTATCGTCGCCGGCTACGAAGCAGCCGACCAGCGCGAAGTCGGTCTCGGTCGCGCGCACGACTTCGCCGACCGTCAGCTTCAGCGACGCGGGAAAGAGCCGCAGCCCGCCGTTGCGGCCGCGGACCGTGTCGACCCAGCCGAGTTCGCCGAGCCGCTGCACGACTTTCATCAGATGATTCTTCGAGATGCCGTAGGCATCCGATATTTCCTGAATCGTCGCCAGCCCCTCGCCGCGGACGGCCAGGTAAAGCATCACGCGCAGCGAATAGTCGGTGTAGTCGGTCAGTCTCATGAGCCAATAGGATGATTGGAGATCGTGCCCCGATTACGCGGGCAGGACGGAAGGCGGCATGCGTCGGACCGGTTCTCCGCGCCGCTTGCGCTCGCCCGGTTGCCGGGATCGCGCGCAAGCAATAAGATGCCTGATGTTTGCACGTTTTTCATGGGCGAATGGACGCTATTTTGCGGCAAAATCGTGCCCGCGTCCCGTGCGCCGTCTTGCGCATCGCCCGGATTTCCGCCCCAGGTTCACATGACTGCTCCATCCGCCTTGCCCGATTCGGCACCCGCGCGCCTGCGCGACGCCGAGCCGACCGAAGACAATATCCGCGACCTCGTCTATGCGTTCTACGATCGTGTGCGCGACGACCCGCTGCTCGGGCCGGTGTTCGACGCGAAGCTCGCGGGACGCTGGGACGAGCATCTGCCGAAGATGGTCAGCTTCTGGTCGAGCCTCGTGCTCGGCACGAAGCGCTATCGCGGCAACGTACAGCAGGCGCATCAGCCGCTCGAAGGCATCGAGCCCGCACACTTCAGCCGCTGGCTGTCGCTGTTTCTGAACACCGTCGACACGCGCTATGCGCCCGCGGCGGCGATCCGCTTCATGGAGCCCGCGCTGCGGATCGCGCAGAGCCTGCAGTTGAGCCGTTTCGGCTGGGATTACCGGATTCCGCCCGAGCAGCAGGCGCTGCTCGACGCGATCGCACCGCGCCGGCCCGATGCCGGCGACGATCCGCATGCGCTGCCGTCGCGCGCACGCGGCGA
>NZ_KV786520.1:0-118 GCF_001806955.1 Burkholderia sp. HMSC10F09 | reverse complement strand
GGGGGAGCCGTTTCCGGCGAAGATCATCGGGCGCGGCGCCGACGACTGATGGCCGCGCGGGCCGATGCCGCGCCGCCGCGTTCGCCGTCCTCGCCGCCCTCGCCGGCTTTCGGCGCAG
>NZ_KV786519.1:0-8952 GCF_001806955.1 Burkholderia sp. HMSC10F09 | reverse complement strand
CAACGTCTCGAACCACGTGATGTTCCTGCACCAGGGGCGCGTCGAGGAAGAAGGCGTGCCGGCCGACGTGTTCGCGAACCCGAAGAGCGAGCGCCTGAAGCAGTTCCTGTCGGGCAGCCTCAAGTAACGCGCCGCGCGTCCCGCCGCGCAAAACGAGCGCCCCGCGGTTCGCCGCGCGGCGCTCGTTTTGCGTTTACGCGGCGTCGACCGGCGCGTCGGCGGCGAATGCGCGCAAGGCGTCGCCGGCCAGCCGGTAGCGCACCCACTCGCTCTGCGGCGCCGCACCGACGCTTTCGTAGAAGCGGATCGCCGGTTCGTTCCAGTCGAGCACGCTCCATTCGAAACGGCCGCAGCCCGACTCGACGGCGATCCGCGCGAGCGTCTTCAGGAGCCGCAGGCCGGCGCCCGCGCCGCGAAAGCGCGGCGAGACGTACAGATCCTCCAGATACAGCCCCTGCCGACCGAGCCAGGTCGAATACGAGAAGAAATACACGGCGAAGCCGGCCGGCTCGCCGTCGACTTCGCAGATCAGCGCGCGCGCGGTCGACGCGTCGCCGAACAGGCTGCGCTCGAGCGATGCAGGCGTCGCGACGACCTCGTGCTCGGCTTTCTCGTAGACGGCCAGCTCGGTAATGAAACGCAGGATCAGCGGCACGTCGGCGACGGTCGCGCGGCGGATGTCGATTTGCACGGCAGGAGCCCTCCTTCGGCCCGGACGAAAACGGAGAGAGCGCCGCGATTCGCGCTGGCGCTCGTCGAACCGACATGCTACGTTCGCGTCGCGCCTGCAGGAAGTGCAGTTTTTTCATTCCGATCTGAACGCCATGCATCACGATTTGCGCCGTCTCGACCTGAACCTGCTGCTCGTCTTCGACGCGCTGTACCGCCACCGCTCGGTGGCCGCGGCCGCATACGAGCTCGCGATGAGTCCGTCCGCGCTGAGCCACGCGCTCGCACGGCTGCGCGACGCGATCGGCGACGCGCTGTTCGTGCGCCTCGGCAACGAGATGCAGCCGACCGTGCGCGCGGACGACATCGCGACCTGGGCCGGCGACGCGCTCGACGCGATGTCGAAAGGGCTCGCGCGGGCGCGGCGCTTCGATCCGGCGCACAGCGACCGCACCTTCGTGTTCGCGGCGACCGACTACACGGCGTTCGCTGTGCTGCCGGCGTTCGTCGCGCAGATCCAGGAGGCGGCGCCGCGACTGCGGATCCGCGTCGTCCATTCCGACCGGAAGATCGCCGTCGACGAACTGGCCGCCGGCCGCATCGATTTCGCGCTCGGCTATCACGAGGAAGCGGTCGCCGATGCGCCGGGTATCGAAGACTTCGACTGGTTCGCGGACGACTATGTCGTGATCGCGAGTGCCGCCCACCCGACGATCCGCCGACGCCTGACGCTCGACCAGTATCTGGCGGCGCGCCACGTGGTCGTCACGCCGTGGAACGAATCGCGCGGCGTGATCGATTACGTGCTGGACCGGCTCGGCCTCGCGCGCGACGTCGCGGTGCAACTGCCGACCGTGCTGGCCGCGCCATTCATGATCGCGCAATCCGCGCTGCTGATGACCGTGCCGAACCGCGCCGCGCAGACGCTGCGGCACGCCGCGCCGATCCGCCTCTTTCCCGCGCCGTTCGAGATTCCGCGCTACACGCTGAAGGTCTACTCGCACGCGAAGCATGCGCGCACCGACGCGCACCGCTGGATTCGCGCGCGCCTGCTGGAGGCACGGCCGCACGCCTAGCGCGCCGCACGGAGCGCGGCGAGACATCGCTGCCGAACGCGCGAGCGCATCCCTTACCCGCCGAAATCATTACGAATTACTTACCAATTCCGCGCTCTGCCCGCATACGCCGGCGTTTTATCGACGTCAATACTGGCAATCCTTGATCCCGATTCGCCGAAATCGTGTCTCCCTTGTCGGACAAGGGTTTTCCGGCGATCGGCGGCGCGCGCACGGCCGTCGCGGGCCGTGTTGCATGGCAATTTGGCGACACGTGTTAGTCAAACAACGATTTCCGTCGCCACAAAATTGTATTTTTGCTAAATTAGTAACCAAAGTAGCAAAACGAAGTGCGTGAAATGTAGTTTAGCTTCACGACACAACAAGGAGACCCCGCAGACCCACCCGGCCGCGCGGGACCGCTCAACGGCACTCCCGTCCGCTTGCCCCGCGTGCTGCGCCGACCCGGCCCTGCACGAGGTCTCCCTGGTTATCCCGCTTTTGCCCGCCGCTCGCCGCGTCGGGCATCTCGTGCAGTCTGGGTTGACTTTTTGACAGGGTATGGAGGAGATGATGAAGAAAGCTTTGGTCGCGGCCGCGCTGATGGCTGCTGGGGTGGTGACGGCGCATGCACAGAGCAGCGTGACGCTGTACGGTCGCCTGGATGCCGGCCTCGAATACATGAACGGCTTCCAAAACGGTCACCAATTCCGCGCGGAAAGCGGCGACTGGGGCACGAGCCTGTGGGGCTTGAAGGGCACCGAAGACATCGGCGGCGGCAACAAGATCCTGTTCCACCTGGAAGGCGCGTTCAACACGATGACGGGCGGCTTCAGCGGCTCGATCTGGGATCGTTTCGCGACCGTCGGTATCTCCAACGACCGCTACGGTACGCTGCTGCTCGGTCGCGAACTCGCGATCGCAAACGGCGTGTGGGACTTCGACCCGTTCGGCCAATCGAACTGGTCGACCGCGTCGCTCGTGCGCGGCCGCAACTGGAACAAGACCAGCAACAACGTGTCGTATCAGTCGCCGCAGTTCTACGGCCTCGACTTCTACGGCCAGTTCTCGTTCTCGAACTCGACCAGCTTCAACGGCAACACGACGGCCGGCCAGCCGGGTCGTGCAGCCGGCGCGCAGATCACGTACACGAACTCGCTGTTCCAGTTGCGCGGCATCTATGACGAAACGCGCGACAGCAACGGCCGCTTCTCGGACGTGTTCAACTACTCGCGCGAATATTTCGCGGGCCTGAACGTGTTCCTCGGCCAGTTCAAGCTGCAGGCTGCTTACCAGGCCTCGCGCGCCGACGGCAGCGGCGGCCCCGCAGCGAACGCAGGCGTGACCGGCACCCAGCAAGTCTGGGGCGGCGTGACGTGGCAGGCGACGCCGGCCGCGGCACTGATCGCAGCCGTGTATCACGTGAACGCGAACCACGGCGGCGGCAACGCGAACATCTACACGGTCGGCGGCTCGTACAACATCTCGAAGCGCACGCTGTTCGACCTGCAGGTCGCGACGGTGCGCAACAGCTCGACGGCGAACTTCGGCCTGAACGCGAACCCGGCCGGCACGGCCGTGTCGACCGGCAACCCGCATCCGGGCGGCAGCCAGACCGGCGTCTACGCCGGCATCCAGCACCTGTTCTGATCAGGCGCCGTCCAAAGAACGATTCGACAACGCTTTCCACGCTGCTGCGAGAGGCGCGTATCGGTGCGGTACCCAATCGGGTATCCGCACCGTTTTTTATTGGCGGGCCGGATTGCGCGGCCCATGCCGTGAAGCGATGCGGCGCTCAGACGGCCGCTTCGTTCTCCTCGCCGGTGCGGATGCGGATCACGCGCTCGACGTCCGACACGAAGATCTTGCCGTCGCCGATCTTGCCGGTGCGCGCCGCACCGATCACCGCGTCGATGACCTGATCGACCTGCGCTTCGGCGACGACCACCTCGATCTTCATCTTCGGCAGGAAATCGACGACATATTCGGCGCCGCGATACAGCTCGGTATGCCCCTTCTGGCGGCCGAAGCCCTTCACTTCGGTCACGGTCAGCCCGGTAAGCCCCACTTCGGCGAGCGCTTCGCGGACTTCGTCCAGCTTGAACGGCTTGATGATGGCAGTGATGCGTTTCATGATGGTTGTCCCTCAATGCTCGTGTGGAATGAAAAATCGCGATCCCGATTGTAAGCCGCCGACGTCGCGCGCGGCTCAGTCAAGGCCTTCGCCGAGGCGTTCGCCAAGGCGTTCGGCAAAGCGCGACGTGATGGGATAACGCCAGTCGCGCCCGAACGCACGGTGCGTGACGCGAATCCCGATCGGCGCCTGGCGCCGCTTGTACTCGTTGAGCTTGATGAGCCGCGTCACGCGCGCGACGTCGGCCGGCGCGTAGCCGGCCGCGACGATTTCGGCGAGCGGGCGGTCCTCTTCCATGTACATCCGCATGATCGCGTCGAGCACGTCGTAAGGCGGCAGGCTGTCCTGATCGGTCTGGTTCTCGCGCAGTTCGGCCGACGGCGCACGCGTGAGGATCCGTTCGGGGATGATGTCGCGCCGCCCGTAGTCGGACGTCGCGTTCCGGTAGCGGCACAGCCGGTAGACCAGCGTTTTGGCGATGTCCTTCAGCACCGCGAAGCCGCCCGCCATGTCGCCGTACAGCGTGCAGTAGCCGACCGCCATCTCGCTCTTGTTGCCGGTAGTCAGCACGATCGAGCCGAACTTGTTCGACAGCGCCATCAGCAGCGTGCCGCGAATGCGCGCCTGGATGTTCTCCTCGGTCGCGTCTTCCGCGCGGCCCACGAATTCGGCGGCGAGCGCCGCCCGGAACGCGTCGAACATCGGCGCGATCGCGATCTCGTCGTAGCGCACGCCGACGCGCCGCGCCATGTCGGCCGCGTCCGTCGTCGAGATGTCGGCCGTGTAGCGCGACGGCATCATCACGGCGCGCACGCGCTCGGGCCCGAGCGCATCGCACGCGACGGCCAGCACGAGCGCCGAATCGACGCCGCCCGACAGCCCGATCAGCGCGCCCGGAAAGCCGTTCTTGCCGATGTAGTCGCGCACGCCGAGCACGAGCGCGCGATAGACCTGTGCCTCGACCGGCAGCGGCGGCGCGATCGCGCCGGGCAGCGGCCGCGCGCCATCGAATTCGACGATCGCGTGCCCCTCGTCGAACTGCGGCATCTGTGCGACGAGCGTGCCCTGCCCGTCGAGCACGAACGAGCCGCCGTCGAACACCAGTTCGTCCTGCCCGCCGACGAGGTTCACGTACACCATCGGCAGCCCCGTCTCGCGGATCCGCGCGCGCAGGATGTCGACGCGCACCGCTTCCTTGTTCATGTGGTACGGCGAGCCGTTCGGGATCAGCAGCACCTGCGCGCCGGCCGCCTTCGCGATCTGCGCGGCCGACGCGTGCCACGCATCCTCGCAGATGATCACGCCGAATTTCACGCCGTTGAGCTCGAAGACGAGCGGCTCGGCGTCGGTCGCGAAATAGCGCTTCTCGTCGAACACCTCGGCGTTCGGCAGATCCTGCTTGCGGTAGGTGCCGACGATCCGGCCGCCGACGATCAGCGACGCCGCGTTGTACGTGTCGACCGGCGGCACGCCGCGCTCGATCGGGCGGTTTGCATTACCATCGACGCCTGGCGCACCGCGCAGCGGATGACCGACCAGCACCGCGAGCCCGTCGAGCGGCTTGAGCGCATCGGCGAGCGCGTCGAGCGCGGCGGCCGCTTCCGCGTAGAACGCGGGACGCAGCAGCAGGTCTTCCGGCGGATAGCCGGACAGCGCGAGTTCCGGCGCGATCATCAGGTGCGCACCATCTTCGTGCGCGGCACGGGCCGCCGCGACGATGCGCGCGACGTTGCCGGCAAAGTCGCCGACGGTGACGTTGATCTGGGCGAGAGCGAGTCGGGTCTTCATGACGGGAGCGGCGCAGCCGGGCGGCGCGCGGTGAACGGCTGACGAAAACGTCGCGGGGCGCGCACGCAACCGGCGACATCCAAACGGTACGGATTCACGCTTGAAACACGAACGCATCGATTATCGCACGGGCATCCTGTCGTCCCCGGCCGAGGTCGCGGCCGACGAATGGAACGCGCTGCTCGCGCGCGACGCGCAGCCGACGCCGTTCCTGCGCCACGAGTTCCTCGACGCGCTGCATGTCGCGCGCTGCGCCGTCGACGAAACCGGCTGGTCGCCGCACTTCGTCACGCTGACCGACGCGCGCACGGGCCGGCTCGCGGCGGCCGCTCCCGTCTATGCGAAACAGCATTCGTACGGCGAATACGTGTTCGACTGGGCCTGGGCCGACGCGTATCAGCGCAACGGGCTGTCGTACTACCCGAAGCTGCTGTGCGCGGTGCCGTTCACGCCGGTGCAGGGCACGCGGCTGCTCGCCGTCGACGACGACGCGCGCCGCCGTCTCGCCGCGACGCTGCTCGCGTTCGCCGAACAGAGCGACGCATCGTCGCTGCACGTGCTGTTCCCGACCAGCGACGAAGCGCGGCTGCTCGAATCGATGGGCATGATGCTGCGCGAAGGCGTGCAGTTCCACTGGGTCAACGACGGCTACCGGCACTTCGACGACTTCCTCGGCACGCTCGAACAGAAAAAGCGCAAGAACATCCGCGCGGAGCGCCGCAAGGTGCGCGACGCGGGCGTCACGTTCCGGCGGCTCACCGGCGAGCGCATCACCGATGCGGACTGGCGCTTCTTCACGCGCTGCTACCGGCAGACCTATCGCGAACACTATTCGAGCCCGTACCTGAATCTCGACTTCTTCCGCGCGATCGGCGCGACGATGCCCGAGAACCTGCTGCTCGTGATCGCCGAAGCCGACGGGCAGCCGATCGCGAGCGCGCTGGCCGTCTATCGCCGCGGCGAGCGTGGCGGCGGCACGCTGTACGGCCGCTATTGGGGGGCGCTCGAGCACGTGCCCTGCCTGCATTTCGAGACGGCGTACTATCAGCTGCTCGAGTTCTGCATCGAAGCGGAACTCGACACGTTCGAAGGCGGCGCGCAAGGCGAGCACAAGCTCGCGCGCGGCTTTCTGCCGACCGTCACGCACTCCGCGCACTGGCTCGCGCATCGGGCCTTCGCCGACGCGGTCGCGCACTTTCTCGAACGCGAGACCGAGCATATCCACGCGTACGTCGACGAATTGCGCGAGCACGATCCGTTTCGGCGCAGCCGAAGCTAGCGTCGCCGCATCCCGCCCGACGTCTCGGCGCGACGTTCGTGCGGCAACGCGAACGTCGTCGATGCGCGGTCGATCGGTGCGCCGGCGCGATACGGAGGCCCGCGATTCGCGATGTGGCACGAGACGACGCATCGGCAATCACGTCGCGACCCGGCCGGATTCCGCGCGTTCGTCGCCCCGCCCCGCGCGCGCCGCGTTCGCACCCTTCGCCGCTTGCCCGCGATCGCGCATGCCATTTCTGAGACACTTGCGGTTCCGCACTCCGCCGATTGGTCATGTCCTGGTTTCTGTATCTGATCGAATGCGTCGACGACAGCGTCTACACGGGCATCACGACCGACGTCGCCGCGCGCTTCGACGAACACGCGGCCGGCAAGGGCGCGCGCTACACGCGCTCGCGCAAGCCGCGCGCCGTGCTCGCGTCGTTTCCGTTGCCCGACCGGTCGATCGCGTCGAAGGCCGAATACTGGGTGAAACGGCTGACCGCCACGCAAAAGCGCGAACTGGCCGCCGGTATCCGGACGCTTGCGTCGGTCTTGCCGGCGGCGCTGTTCGCGGTCGAAGACGAAGTGGAGCGCGTTGCGGCCGGGCAGCCTCCGCGTACGGGTGCCGGCCGGCGACGTGGCGCGAAAGCATCGGTTGCCGTGGAGAAATCGGCCGACGCGATCGGGCCATCGAAGGCCGCACGCGCAGCGACGCGCGCGCAGCAGGCCACGGGGGCCGAAACGCCTGTCCCGGCCATCCGCAGCGCGAAAGCGCCGCAGGTCGAGAAGGCGACGAAGACGAAAAGGACGGCCAAGCCGACGAAGGTACCGGCGCCGGCACGCGCCGAAAAAAGCACAAAGCCCGCAAAAGCCGCACAACCGGCAACAGCCCCCAAAGCCCCGACATCCGGACCGAAGCGCCCGCCATCCGCCCACCCCATCGCCGCCGCGCCACGCAAAACCGGCCGCACAAAACAAAACCGCGCGGCCTCGTGACGAGACTCGCGCGGTTTGCCTGCACCGCGAACCGGCCGCCGGGCCGGCGCGCCGCTTACTTCTTGTAGTTCGCGACGCCGTCGGTGATTTCCTTGTGCGCGGCATCGATGCCGGCCCAGCCTTCGACCTTCACCCACTTGCCCTTCTCGAGCGCCTTGTATTGCTCGAAGAAGTGCTTGATCTGGTCCTTCAGGTACTCGGGCACGTCGTCGATCGACTTCAGGTTCGCCGTCATCGGGCAGACCTTGTCGTGCGGCACCGCGATCAGCTTCGCGTCGACGCCCGACTCGTCCGTCATCTGCAGCATGCCGAGCGCGCGCGAACGCACGATCGAGCCGGCCAGCAGCGGGAACGGCGTGATCACCAGCACGTCGACCGGATCGCCGTCGCCCGACAGCGTCTGCGGGATGTAGCCGTAGTTCACCGGATAGCGCATGCCGGTGCCGATGAAGCGGTCGACGACGAGGAGGCCCAGCTCCTTGTCCGCCTCGTACTTCACCGGATCGCTCTGCGCGGGAATCTCGATGATCACGTTGAAATCTTGCGGCAGGTCCTTGCCGGCCGGAACATGATTGAAGCTCATGAACGCTCTCTGTTGGTCGATGGGAAGTCGGGACAGGGCCGCCGCGGCCGGTGCGCGACGCGGGCGTCCCCGCAGGGAATGCGCCATTATAGCCAATCGACCGGTGGCGTCCGGACGACGATCGGCCGATAATCGTTCCCGATGTCCGGCGCGCGGACACGATCCGGCGCGGCACCGCCGCGACACGACAGCACGACTCCGACCCACCGACCGGCCTCGCAGCCGGGCACCGGCGCCACGTGGCCCGGCACGACAGGAGCAGGCATGGAAGAGGCAAAGCATTTCATCGCGGGCGAATGGACGTTGCCCGCGCAACTGGAAACGATCGCCGTCATCGATCCGTCCGACGGCCAGCCGTTCGCGACGATCGCGCGCGGCACCGCGCCGGACATCGAGCGCGCCGTCGCCGCCGCGCGCGACGCGTTCGCCGGTGCGTGGGGCGCCGCGAGCGCGGCCGAGCGTGG
>NZ_KV786518.1:1704-2793 GCF_001806955.1 Burkholderia sp. HMSC10F09 | reverse complement strand
CATCGCGCTCGTCGCCGCGCGCGAACCGGGGCTGCGCGACGAAGGGCGCGGCTGGCTGGAAACGGCCGCACAGGCGCAAGGCGCCGATAACGCGCCGGCCGCGCGGCGCGCGCAGCTGGCGCTCGGCAAGGCGCTGCTGCTCGGCAGCGGCGACATGCCGAAGGACTATGCACGCGCCCGCGCGCTGCTCGGCGCCGCGGCCGAGCACGGCGACGCGGCCGCCGCGTACTACCTCGGCCTGATCTATCGCAGCGGCTACGGCACGGCGGCCGATCCCGTGCAGGCCGCGCGCTGGTTCGAAATCGCGTCGCAGGCGGAAATCCCGGCCGCGGATTTCATGCTCGCGAACGCCTACCGCGACGGCAGCGGCGTGCGGCGCGACCAAACGCGCGCGCTCGCGCTCTATCGGCGCGCGGCCGAGCACGAGCTGCCGGAGGCCGTACAGACGCTCGCGATGGCGTATCGCAACGGCGAACTGGGGCTGCGGCCCGATGCGGACGCGTTCCATGCGCAGTGGATCGAGACCGCGCATGCGTTGAAGCATCCGGTAGTGGGGCCGTAAGCGGTTAGCGCGGCGGCGCTGCGACAAGGCGCGCGGCGCATCCGGCGAGTCGATTGGCGCCGCGCCGCGCGCCGATCGCGCCGCAACGCCGACTGTGCTGATTCGAATGCGTGTCGCGCGATCGGTCGATCCTCCGCTGGTCCCGCAAATGAAAGCGCGCCCGATTCCATGATCGCCTTTCGCCGAAATCACGACGAACGGCGATGCCGGCTCCCAAGAAGGCGAAGCGGATGCGCGGTCGGCTCCCGCCGGCAATCCGCCGCCTGGTCGCTACAATAAGCGCCATGAACCCCCCCACCTCCCCCGACACGCCCGACACCGACGGCGCACACATCGCGCGCAGCCGGCTCGACGCGCACCTGGACGCCGCGCCGCGCGCGTGGCCGCTCGACATCGTCGCCGCAACCGGCTCGACCAACGCGGACCTCGCCGCCCGCCTGAAGACGCTGCCGCGCACCGCGCACGCACTGCCCGCGCCGCTCGTGCGCGTCGCGTTCGAGCAGACGGCCGGCCGCGGCCGGCAAGGC
>NZ_KV786518.1:0-1684 GCF_001806955.1 Burkholderia sp. HMSC10F09 | reverse complement strand
CGTGCCGCGCCCCGTCGAGGCGCTCGGCGGCCTCAGCATCGCGATCGGCGTCGCGCTCGCGGAAGGCCTCGCGACGCTGCCGCTCGACGCACGCACGCGCGTCGCGCTCAAATGGCCGAACGACCTGCTGCTGACCGCGGCCGACGACGGCGGCACGTCGCGCATCGTCGGCAAGCTCGCCGGGATCCTGATCGAAACCGTGTGGACCACCGCCGACGCCACCGCCGTCGTGATCGGCTTCGGCATCAACGTGCGCGGCGCGGAAGCCGTCGCGGCGCAGGTCGACGCGCTGCGCGCGCGCGAAGCCGCATTGGCGAGCGGACTGCCGCCGGCCGCGCTGTCGATGGCGTGCGCAAGCGCGAATCTCACCGATACGCTCGCTGCGTCGCTGAACGCGCTCACGCCCGCACTCGCGCAGTTCGCGACCGACGGGCTCGCGCCGTTCCTGCCGCGCTGGCATGCGCTGCACGCATACGCGGGCCGCGAAGTCGTGCTGCTCGAACAGGGCGTCGAACGCGCGCGCGGCATCGCGGCCGGCATCGATGCGGCCGGCCAGCTGCTGCTCGACACGCCGAACGGCATTCAGGCGATCGCGGCGGGCGACGTGTCGCTGCGCGAAGCGCAATGAGCGAACCGCATCTGCTGATCGATGCCGGCAACAGCCGCATCAAATGGGCGCTCGCCGATGCGCAGCGCACGCTGGTGCGCACCGGCGCGTTCGGCCATACGCGCGACGGCGGCGCCGATCCCGACTGGGCCGACCTGCCGCGTCCGCGCGGCGCATGGATTTCGAACGTGGCGGGCGCCGATGTCGGCGCGCGGCTCGACGCGCTGCTCGATGCACGCTGGCCGGGGCTGCCGCGCACGACGATCCGGTCGCGGCCCGCGCAATGCGGCGTGACGAACGGCTACACGACGCCGGAACAGCTCGGCAGCGATCGCTGGGCCGGGTTGATCGGCGCACGCGCCGCGTTTCCGGACGAACATCTGCTGATCGCGACGTTCGGCACCGCGACGACGCTCGAGGCGCTGCGCGCGGACGGCCGTTTCACCGGCGGACTGATCGCGCCGGGCTGGGCGCTGATGATGCGCGCGCTCGGCACGCATACCGCGCAGTTGCCGACGCTGACGACCGACATCGCGAGCGGCCTGCTCGCCGATGCACAGGCGGAGCCGTTCCAGGTCGACACGCCGCGCTCGCTGTCGGCCGGCTGCCTCTATGCGCAGGCGGGGCTGATCGAGCGCGCGTGGCGCGATCTCGCGGCGGCCTGGCAGGCACCGGTGCGGCTCGTGCTGGCCGGCGGCGCGGCCGACGAGATCGCGCGCGCGCTGACGCTGCCGCATACGCGGCACGACGCGCTGATCCTGTCCGGCCTCGCGCTGATTGCCGCCGAAGCGAGCGCGCAGGACTGACGGGTCGCGTACGCGTGCCGCAGCCGCGACGCGGACGAAAACCGGCTGCACGGGGCCGCTTCAACTGAATGACGACAGGGAGTTTCGACGATGCTGCGCTGGCTGATCGCTGTTCTCTTTCTCGCCAACCTGATCGCGTTCGCGCTCGCGACCGAGATGGTCGGGCCGCGGCCGGCCGCCGGCGCGCGCGAACCGGGCGTACTCGCGCGCCAGGTACGCGCCGACGCGCTGCGCGCGACGCCACTCGCGCAAGCGACCGATCAACCGGTCG
>NZ_KV786517.1:0-515 GCF_001806955.1 Burkholderia sp. HMSC10F09 | reverse complement strand
GTCGACGGCGGCCGCCCACGCGCCGGCGCTGTCGCGGCCGTCGTCGAGTGCACGGTCGAACGCGGCGGCGGCCGGCACCAGCGCGTCGAGCATCGTTCTGTCGCCGGCACGGGCGCCGCCGAGTTCGGCGATCGCATCGACCGCGCTGCGCAATGCCGCGGCCCAGTCGCGTGCCGACGGCTGCGCGACGCCGGCGAGGCGCCGCGATGCGCGCAGCAGCGCGGTCGCGTAGAACGGGCCCGAGCTGCCCGCGATCGCGCGGCGCAGTGCGGCGCCGAGCGCGGCGAGCGCATCGGCCGGCGTCGCATACGCGGCTTCGGGCAACGCGAGCATCGCGTCGGCGGCACGATGCATGCTTGCGCCGAGGTCGCCGTCGCCCGCGGCGGCATCGAGCTCGGTCAGCGTCGCTTCGTGGTCGATCAGCGTGTGCGCGACCGCATGCAGCGCCGGGCGCAGCCGCTCGGCCCACGCGCGGCCCGCCGCGTCGAGCGGCGGCGGCGACGGTTCCTGCGGTG
>NZ_KV786516.1:0-5540 GCF_001806955.1 Burkholderia sp. HMSC10F09 | reverse complement strand
CGCGCCGCCGCATAACGGCGGCGCGCGACGCGATACTTACTTCGCGTTCGCGAACGCGACTGCCGTATCGAGCATGCGGTTCGAGAAACCCCACTCGTTGTCGTACCAGCTCGACACCTTCACGAGGCGGCCCGACACCTTCGTCAGCGTCGCGTCGAACGTCGACGAAGCCGGATTGTGGTTGAAGTCGACCGACACCAGCGGCGCGTCGTTGTAGCCGAGGATGCCCTTCAGTGCGCCTTCCGATGCTTCCTTCATGATCGCGTTCACTTCCTCGACCGTCGTGTCGCGCTTCGCGATGAACGACAGATCGACGATCGATACGTTGATCGTCGGGACGCGGATCGCGTAGCCGTCGAGCTTGCCGTTCAGTTCCGGCAGCACGAGGCCGACCGCCGACGCCGCACCCGTCTTGGTCGGGATCTGGCTGTGCGTGGCCGAACGCGCGCGGCGCAGGTCTTCGTGATAGACGTCGGTCAGCACCTGGTCGTTCGTGTAGGCGTGGATCGTCGTCATCAGGCCGGTTTCGAGGCCGATCTTGTCGTTCAGCGGCTTGACGAGCGGCGCGAGGCAGTTCGTCGTGCACGATGCGTTCGAGATCACCGTGTGCTCGGCCTTCAGCACGTTGTGGTTCACGCCGTAGACGATCGTCGCGTCGACGTCCTTGCCGCCCGGCGCCGAGATGATCACCTTCTTCGCGCCGCCCTTCAGGTGTGCGCTCGCCTTTTCCTTCGACGTGAAGAAGCCCGTGCACTCCATCACGACGTCGACGCCGAGTTCGCCCCACGGCAGTTCGGCCGGATTGCGATTCGCGAGCACGCGGATCTTGTCGCCGTTCACGACGAGGTAGTCGCCGTCGACCGACACTTCGCCCGGGAACTTGCCGTGCGCGGTGTCGTACTGCGTCAGGTGCGCGTTCGTCTTCGCATCGCCGAGGTCGTTGATCGCGACGATCTCGAGATCGTGCTTCTTGCCGTTTTCATAAAACGCGCGCAGCGTGTTGCGGCCGATGCGGCCGTAGCCGTTGATTGCGACGCGAATCGTCATGGTCTATCTCCTGATGGCTGAAAAAATTCGTTTCGTGCAGCTTCACGTGCGACGCGCGCGAGGGGCGGCGCGCGTCGCGAATGTTTTGATTGCTTAGGCGAGCACGGCCTTCACGGTGTCGACGACGTGCTCGACGGTGAAGCCGAAATACTTGAACAGCACGCCGGCCGGTGCCGATTCGCCGAACGTGTCGATCCCGACGACGCCGCCTTCGAGGCCCACGTACTTGCGCCAGAAATCGGTTACGCCCGCTTCGATCGCGACGCGACGCACGCCGTGCGGCAGCACGCGTTCCTTGTATTCGGCATCCTGGCGGTCGAACACGGTGGTCGCCGGCATCGACACGACGCGCGCGGCGATTCCTTGCTGCGCGAGCGGCTCGACGGCCTTCATCGCGAGTTCGACCTCGGAGCCCGTCGCGATCAGGATGATCTTGCGCGCGACGACTTCCTCGTCCCAGTCCTTCAGCACGTAGCCGCCCTTCTCGATGTTCGCGATCTGGGCGTCGGTGCGCGGATTGAACGCGAGGTTCTGGCGGCTGAAGATCAGCGCCGACGGACGATGGGCCGCGACCGCGTGCGTCCATGCGACGGCGGTTTCGACCGTATCGGCCGGACGCCATACGTCGAGGTGCGGAATCAGGCGCAGGCTCGACACGTGCTCGACCGACTGGTGCGTCGGGCCGTCTTCGCCGAGGCCGATCGAATCGTGCGTGAACACGAAAATCGACGGCACCTTCATCAGCGCAGCCACGCGCAGCGCGTTGCGGCTGTAGTCGGAGAACGTCAGGAACGTGCCGCCGAACGGCTTGTGGCCGCCGTGCAGCGCGAGGCCGTTGATCGCGGCGCTCATGCCGAACTCGCGCACGCCGTAGTTGATGTGGTTGCCGAGCAGCACGCCCGCGCCTTCCGGATTCGCGCGCACGGCCTTCGAGGCCTTCCAGTTCGTCAGGTTCGAACCGGTCAGGTCGGCCGAGCCGCCGAGCAGTTCCGGCAGCACCGCGGCCAGCCCTTCGATCGCCTGCTGCGATGCCTTGCGCGTCGCCACCGTCTCGGCGCGCTCGTTCGCGCCCGCGACGATCGCCTTCGCCTTCTCGGCCCAGTCGGCCGGCAGCTGGTTCGCCATGCGGCGCTCGAATTCGGCCGCTTCCTGCGGATACTTCGCGCGATACTGCGCGAACGCGTCGTTCCACGCCGCTTCGGCACGCTTGCCGGCTTCCTTCGCGTCCCATGCCGCATAGACTTCCTGCGGAATCACGAACGGCTCCCACTTCCAGCCGAGCGCTTCGCGCGTCTTCGCGATTTCTTCCGCGCCGAGCGCCGCGCCGTGCACGTCGTGGCCGCCCGCCTTCGTCGCCGCGCCCTTGCCGATCACCGTCTTGCAACAGATCAGCGTCGGCTTGTCCGACTGCTTCGCCTTCGCGATGGCCGCGTCGACGGCGTCGACGTCATGGCCGTTCACGTTCGCGATCACGTTCCAGCCGTACGCTTCGAAGCGCTTCGGCGTGTCGTCGTGGAACCAGTTGACGACGTCGCCGTCGATCGAGATGCCGTTGTCGTCGTACAGCGCGATCAGCTTGTTCAGCTTCAGCGTGCCGGCGAGCGAGCAGGCCTCGTGCGAGATGCCTTCCATCAGGCAGCCGTCGCCGAGGAACACGTACGTGTAGTGATCGACGATCTTCGCGTCCGGACGGTTGAACTCGTCGGCCATCAGCGCTTCGCCGAGCGCCATGCCGACCGCGTTCGCGAGACCCTGGCCGAGCGGGCCGGTGGTCGTCTCGACGCCCGGCGTGATGCCGTATTCGGGGTGGCCCGGCGTCTTCGAGTGCAGCTGGCGGAAGTTCTTCAGCTCTTCGATCGGCAGGTCGTAGCCGGTCAGGTGCAGCAGCGAGTACAGCAGCATCGAGCCGTGACCGTTCGACAGCACGAAACGGTCGCGATCCGCCCAGTGCGGGTTCGTCGGGTTGTGCTTCAGGTGGCGCGACCAGAGCGCCACGCCGATTTCGGCCATGCCCATCGGCATGCCCGGGTGACCGGAGTTCGCTTGCTGGACGGCGTCCATCGCGAGCGCACGGATCGCGTTGGCCATCAGGGTGGTGGAGGCGGGAGACGAAGTCGTCATGTCGAGTCCGGAGAACGAGTCGAGAAAACGGGAGCACGGCGGCATCCGGAAGCTCGCGCATCGACCGTTCCCGGCGCGCGGTGCGGCGCCTGACGGACGCGAAGCGGACGGAGCCTACGGACGGGGCTGCAAAGCTCGTTATTTTAACAGATGGGCCGGGATTTCCCCGGCGCATCGGCTTGTTCCGGCACGGTTTTCCGCGAAAGCGCGCGCCTCCTATAATTCAGGCGTTGGAACTGCCCGCCTCGCGCGGCCCGCCCGTGAGCACGACCCTCCTCTTTCATCCGACACCCGACGCCACCTACGGCTTTCCGAATGCGCGCCGCCTTGCGCGCGTCGCGTCCGCGCACCAGCAGATCGAAGTCTGGGAAACCGCGCAGCTCGGCCGGCTGTTCACGCTCGACGGGCGGCCGATGACGTCCGTCGGCGACGAGTACGTCTACCACGAGTGCATGACGCATCCGGCCGCGCTCGCGCACCCGGCGCCGAAAAAGGCGCTCGTGCTCGGCGGCGGCGACGGCGGCGCCGCGCGCCAGCTGCTCAAGCATGCATGCATCGAACGGATCGTCGTCGCCGAGCTCGACGACGAAGTCGTCGGCATGGCGCGCCGCTATCTCGACGACGTCCATCAGGGCGCGCTGGACGACCCGCGCGTCGAACTGGTGATCGGCGATGCCGCCCATTTCGTCGAATCGACGGTCGAGCATTTCGATCTCGTCGTGTTCGATCTGACGCCGCCCGATTCGCCGGCCGCCGGCCTCTATACGCGCGCGTTCTACGCACGGCTCAAGCGCATCCTGACGCCGCGCGGCGCGGTGTCGATGCATCTCGGCTCGCCGCTGTTCCATGCCGCGCGGATCGCCGCGCTGCTCGAGGATCTGCGTGCGAGCTTCGCGGTCGTCGATCCGCTCTCCGCGCACGTGCCGCTGTACGGCTCGCAATGGCTGATGGCGATTGCGAGCGACACGCTCGACGCGGCCGCGCTGTTCGCGCACGACATCGACGAACGGCTCGCCGCGCGCCGCATCGAAGGCCTGCGCTACTACGATGCGCGGCTGCATGCGGCCCTTTTTGCGCTGCCGCGCGCGCTGCGCGATACACTGGGCGCTCGCCGCTGAGCGTACGCTTCGCACGCGCGCGCCGCTTCGCGCGATGCGCCAACGCGCGCAGCGAACCGGTGCACGCTCGCGCCGCCTCCCCCGAACGACAGGAGATTGCTTGATGACCGATCCACGTCCGGCCGACGTGCCTTGGTTGACGCCTTACCTGACCGTGCGCAATGCGCGCGCGTCGATCGATTTCTTCACGGCCGCATTCGGCTTCGCGCTGCGCGACGTGCTCGACGAGGACGGCGCGATCATGCACGTCGAGATGGTCTATCGCGGTCAGCTGATCGTGATGTTCGCGCCCGAAGGCGCGTTCGGCTCGACCGCGCGCACGCCGAAAAGCGCGAACGCGATCGCGCCGCAGTCGTTCTATCTGTACGTCGACGACGTCGATGCGACGTGGCAGCGCGCGCTCGACGCGGGCGCGAAGTCGCTGACCGCGCCGCAGGACCAGTTCTGGGGCGACCGGTTCGCGCAGATCGAGGATCTCGACGGCTACCGCTGGGCGCTCGCGCGCCGGCTCGAAGCATGAGCGAAGCCAGCACGACCGCGGCCGTGCCGCGCTTTTTCGTCGACACCGCGTTGCGCGCGGACGCGACGCTCGCGCTGCCCGCCGACGTCGCGCGCCACGCGCAGGTGCTGCGGCTGCAGCCCGGCGATCCGCTCGCGCTGTTCGACGGCACGGGCGGCCAGTATCGCGCGCGGCTCGTCGAGATCGACAAGCGCGGTGCGCTCGCGCAAATCGACGCCTTCGATCCCGCCGAAGCCGAGCCGCCGTACCGCGTGACGCTCGCGCAGGGCATCGCGGGCGGCGACAAGATGGACTGGGTGATCGAGAAGGCAGTCGAACTCGGTGTCGCGGCCGTCGTGCCGCTGTCGACGGCCCGCGGCGTCGTGAAGCTGTCCGGCGAGCGCGCGGAAAAGCGCGTCGCGCACTGGCGCGGTGTCGTGCGCGCGTCGTGCGAACAGTGCGGCCGCAACCGCGTGCCCGACGTCGCTGCGGTGCGCGCATTCGCCGCATGGCTCGACGGCCTGGCGCCGGCGCCCGTCAACGGCGAGCTGCGGCTGCTGCTGTCGCCGCGTGCGAGCATCCCGTTCGCGTCGCTGCCCGACGCGCCGCCCGCGGCGCCGGTCACGCTGTTGATCGGGCCCGAAGGCGGCCTCTCGCCGGAGGAGGAAGCGGCCGCGCGGGCACGCGGCTTCACGGCGCTGTCGCTCGGCCCGCGCGTGCTGCGCACCGAGACGGCCGGCGCGGCCGTCCTGGCC
>NZ_KV786515.1:0-2416 GCF_001806955.1 Burkholderia sp. HMSC10F09 | reverse complement strand
CATCGGCGCGATCGACCAGGCCGCTCCGGCGGCGCCGGCCGCGCCGATGCCGACGGTGGTGTCGACTAGCACGTCGTCGTGAACGGCGGCCCGGCCCCGCGCGACCGGTACGCCGGCCGCGCGGGACCGGGCGCGCGACACGACGATCGCTGCGGTTTGACGGGTGTTGGTCCCATCCCCGAGGTCAACACCTCTTTTTGCCTGACGAGGATGCAAGGAGGCCTCAATCATGAGGATCTTTTTGGTCGCTCTGCTGCTGTACAGCGTGCAGGCCGCCGCACAGGCGGTATTTCAGAACCCCGCGGTCTTCGTGATTCTCAGCGAACAGACGCTCGCGAATGCGGCCAGCGTGCAGCAGGCGCTGACGACGCTCGGCCGGCCCGACAACACGGCCTGCGTGCCGATGATGATGGTCGGCGATCCGCAGGTGGTGTACATGGTGCCCGAGGCCGGTCATGCGCCGTCGTGGCAATCGCCGTCGTACGAGCGCGGCGTGCCGTTCGACGCGCAGCGCGGGCCGGTACCGACGGGCAAGACGGTCGGCGCGATGCAGCATGCGCAGGACATGCAGACGCAGCCGTGGGAGGACAGCAGTGCGATCACGCAGAAGATCGCCGGCGACGCGAGCGTGACCGCGTCGAGCACGGTCAGCGAATGGCAGAGCAGCAAGCTGAACACGATCGAAACCGCGCGCGCGTCGGAGGTGATCGTCAACGGCAAGACCTATCGCGCGTACCGCGACGATCTGAACCGTACCGCACCGCCCGTCGTCGAGCCGCAGATTTACACGCAGCGCGTGATCTTCTGCCGATAACGCCCCTTGATCCCGGCGCACGCCGGTATTGCGCGACGCGGCGGCGCGACAGCGCGCCGTACCGCACCGGCGCAGCCGATTCCGCCTTGCGGCGAGGCCACCGTGAACAACCGTTGCCCGATCAGTTTCTCCGCCTCGCAGCACAGCGAGCCGCTCGTGTGCCCGCCGTCGTTCGCGGCGCTCCGGCGCAACCGCGTGGTGCCGGCGCGGCCGCTCGTCTACTTGTCGCCGCGCCCCGACGCCGCGCTCGTCGACTGTCTCGCGTCGAACGGATGGGACGTGTGGCACGCGAAGACCGTTGCGGACGCACTCAATTGCCTGCGCGGCAATCGGCTGTATGCGGGCATCGTCGATTTCGACGGATTCGCCGCGCTCGACGTCGCCGCGTTCGAGGCGGTGCTGCGCGATCCGCGCGTGGGCTGGGTCGCGCTGGCCGGCGACGAGCGGCTGAAGGACGTCGCGCTGTGCCGGCTGATTCGCCAGTGCTGCTTCGACTACGTGCGCAACGCGAGCGCGTATACGACGATCGGCTATCTCGTCGGCCATGCGTACGGCATGCTGAAGCTCGCGGAAGCCGATCCGGACCGGCAGACCGACGCGCCGGGCGGCACGATGATCGGCGCATGCGACGCGATGCGCCGGCTGTTCGCGACGATCCGCAAGGTCGCGAACACGGATGCGGCCGTGTTCGTCGCCGGCGAGTCGGGCACCGGCAAGGAGCTGACGGCCGCCGCGATCCACCAGCAGTCGGCGCGCGCGCACGGGCCGTTCGTGCCCGTCAACTGCGCGGCGATTCCGCCGACGCTGCTGCAGGCCGAGCTGTTCGGCTACGAGCGCGGCGCGTTTACGGGCGCGCATCAGCGCAAGATCGGCCGCATCGAGGCCGCGCACGGCGGCACGCTGTTTCTCGACGAGATCGGCGACATGCCGTTCGAGAGCCAGGCGAGCCTGCTGCGCTTTCTGCAGCAGGGGACGATCGAACGTCTCGGCGGCCATGCGTCGATTCCGGTCGACGTGCGGATCGTGTCGGCGACGCACGTCGATCTCGAAGCGGCGATGCAGGACGGGCGGTTCCGCGCGGACCTCTACTACCGGCTGTGCGTGATGCGGATCGACGAGCCGCCGCTGCGCGCGCGCGGCCGCGACATCATGCTGCTCGCCGAGCACATGCTGCAGCGGTTTCGCGGCGACTGCGCGCACCGGATCCGCGGCTTCGCGCCGTGCGCGGTGGAGGCAATCTACAACTATGGGTGGCCCGGCAACGTGCGCGAGCTGATCAACCGGATCCGCTTCGCGATCGTGATGACGAACGGCTCGACGATCACGGCAGCCGATCTCGAGCTCGGTGCGTATACGTCGCAACGGCCGCCGACGCTGGCCGAAGCGCGCCGGCAGGCCGAGCGGCGCGCGATCGAGGAGACGCTGATGCGCCATCGCCACCAGCATGCGGACGTCGCTGCGGCGCTCGGCGTGTCGCGTGCGACGTTGTACCGGCTGATGACCGCGCACGGGCTGCACGCGTAACGCGCGCTTGTGCAGGGCGGCGCGCGCCGTGTCCAACGCGCCCAACGTGCCCGGCGTGCTCGTCAACGTGACGAACCT
>NZ_KV786514.1:0-22634 GCF_001806955.1 Burkholderia sp. HMSC10F09 | reverse complement strand
CGGGCGGTGCCGAATCCGGCACCGCCCGCGCGCGCATGCGGAGCGCCTGAAGCCGGGAGGACGGCTTTCCGCGCGGCGATTCGTAGTGCGGTAAACAACCAGTACTTTCAGAAATATTACTTTGATACACTGGCGCGGGTTTTAGCCAAGGAGATGACCACAATGAAATACCACAAGGCAGTCCTGATGGTTGCAGCGCTCTGCGCGTTCGCAAGCGGCGCGCAAGCTCAGGAGACCGGCACGCTGAAGAAGATCAAGGACACGGGCGTGATCGCGCTGGGCCACCGCGAATCGTCGATCCCGTTCTCCTACTACGACCAGAACCAGCAGGTGGTCGGCTATTCGCGCGAGTTCCAGCTGAAGGTGGTCGACGCGGTGAAGAAGAAGCTGAACCTGCCGAACCTGCAGGTGAAGAACATCCCCGTCACGTCGCAGAACCGCATCCCGCTGGTGCAGAACGGCACGGTCGACATCGAATGCGGCTCGACGACGAACAACGCCGAGCGTCAGCAGCAGGCCGCGTTCTCCAACACGATCTTCGTGATCGGCACGCGCCTGATGACGAAGAAGGATTCGGGCGTCAAGGACTTCGCCGACCTGAAGGGCAAGACGGTCGTCACGACGGCCGGTACGACGTCGGAGCGTCTGCTGCGCAAGATGAACAACGACAAGCAGATGGGCATGAACATCATCAGCGCGAAGGATCACGGCGATTCGTTCAACACGCTCGAATCGGGCCGCGCGGTCGCGTTCATGATGGACGACGCGCTGCTCGCGGGCGAGCGCGCGAAGGCGAAGCAGCCGGGCGAATGGGTGATCGTCGGCACGCCGCAGTCGGAAGAAGCTTACGGCTGCATGATGCGCAAGGGCGATCCGGAGTTCAAGAAGGTCGTCGACGATGCGATCGCGCAAGTCGAGAAGTCGGGTGAAGCCGCGAAGATCTACGCGAAGTGGTTCGAGAATCCGATCCCGCCGAAGAACCTGAACCTGAACTTCCCGCTGTCCGATTCGATGAAGAAGCTGTACGCGAACCCGAACGACAAGGCGCTCGACTGATCACGCGTCACGGCCTGCGCGCGAGCGGCGGGCCGTCCGCGGCGACATCCGCGTGACGGCAACCGGCACGCTCGGCGAGAACAGGCCGCCGATGCAGAATTGACGCTGACGAAACGGAAGAGGCCACGCTTCTTCCGTTTCTTTTTGCTGGAGTCTTGCCCATGTCATACCACTGGAACTGGGGCATCTTCCTGAGCCCCGTCTCGACCGGCGAGCCGACGACTTACTTCGGATGGCTGATGTCCGGCTTCTGGGTGACGATCGAAGTATCGCTCGTCGCCTGGGTCATCGCACTGATCGTCGGCTCGCTGTTCGGCGTGCTGCGCACGGTGCCGAACAAATGGCTGGCCGCGATCGGCACGGTCTATGTGTCGATCTTCCGGAACATTCCGCTGATCGTGCAGTTCTTCATCTGGTACCTCGTCGTGCCGGAGCTGTTGCCCGCCTCGATCGGCACCTGGATCAAGCAGCTGCCGCCCGGCACGCAGTTCTTTACTGCGTCGATCGTCTGTCTCGGGCTGTTCACCGGCGCACGCGTGTGCGAACAGGTGCGCTCGGGCATTAACGCGCTGCCGAAGGGCCAGCGCGCCGCCGGTCTCGCGATGGGCTTCACGCAGTGGCAGACGTATCGCTACGTGCTGCTGCCGGTCGCCTACCGGATCATCGTGCCGCCGCTCACGTCCGAGTTCCTGAACATCTTCAAGAACTCGGCGGTCGCGTCGACGATCGGTCTGCTCGATCTGTCGGCGCAGGCGCGCCAGCTCGTCGACTACACCGCGCAGACTTACGAGTCGTTCATCGCGGTCACGCTCGCGTACGTGCTCATCAACCTCGTCGTGATGGGGCTGATGCGCTGGATCGAAGGCCGCACGCGGCTGCCCGGCTACATCGGAGGCAAGTGATGCATCAGTTCGACTGGAGTAGTATTCCCGGCGCGCTGCCGACGCTGTGGACGGGGGCGATCGTCACGTTCAAGATCACGCTGATCGCGATCGTGGTCGGGATCGTCTGGGGCACGCTGCTCGCGCTGATGCGCCTGTCGGGCGTGAAGCCGCTCGCGTGGTTCGCGAAGGCCTACGTGACCGTGTTCCGCTCGATCCCGCTCGTGATGGTGCTGCTGTGGTTCTTCCTGATCGTGCCGCAGGTGCTGCAGGGCGTGCTCGGGCTGTCGCCGACGATCGACATCCGGCTTGCGTCGGCGATGGTCGCGTTCTCGCTGTTCGAAGCCGCGTATTATTCCGAGATCATCCGCGCCGGCATCCAGGCGGTGCCGCGCGGGCAGGTGAACGCGGCGTTCGCGCTCGGCATGAACTACGCGCAGGCGATGCGCCTCGTGATCCTGCCGCAGGCGTTTCGCGCGATGGTGCCGCTGCTGCTCACGCAGGCGATCGTGCTGTTCCAGGACACGTCGCTCGTGTACGTGATCAGTCTCGCGGACTTCTTCCGCACGGCCGCGAACGTCGGCGATCGCGACGGCACGACCGTCGAGATGGTGCTGTTCGCCGGCGCCTGCTATTTCGTGATTTGCTCGGTGGCGTCTGCCCTCGTCAAAGGTCTCCAGAAAAAGGTCACAAGATGATTTCCATCAAGAACGTTTCGAAGTGGTACGGCCAGTTTCAGGTTCTCACCGACTGCACGACCGAAGTCAAGAAGGGCGAGGTGGTCGTCGTGTGCGGGCCGTCGGGCTCGGGCAAGTCGACGCTGATCAAGACCGTGAACGGCCTCGAGCCGTTCCAGCAGGGCGAGATCCTCGTGAACGGCCAGTCGGTCGGCGACAAGAAGACGAACCTGTCCAAGCTGCGCTCGAAGGTCGGGATGGTGTTCCAGCATTTCGAGCTGTTCCCGCATCTGTCGATCACCGAGAACCTGACGCTCGCGCAGATCAAGGTGCTCGGCCGCGGCAAGGACGAAGCGACCGAGAAGGGGCTGAAGCTGCTCGATCGCGTCGGCCTGAAGGCGCATGCGCACAAGTATCCGGGCCAGTTGTCGGGCGGTCAGCAGCAGCGTGTCGCGATCGCGCGTGCGCTGTCGATGGATCCGATCGCGATGCTGTTCGACGAACCGACGTCCGCGCTCGATCCGGAGATGATCAACGAAGTGCTCGACGTGATGGTCGAACTCGCGCAGGAAGGCATGACGATGATGGTCGTCACGCACGAGATGGGCTTCGCGAAGAAGGTCGCGCATCGCGTGATCTTCATGGACAAGGGCGCGATCGTCGAGGACGACCGCAAGGAAGACTTCTTCTCGAATCCGAAGTCGGATCGCGCGAAGGACTTCCTCGCGAAGATCCTGCACTGAGCGGCGCGGCCTCCGTCGCACGCAACGGCAAACCGCCCGGCCAGACGCCGGGCGGTTTTTTTTCGTCCGCGCGTGCGGCTTACCAGCTGTACCGGTAGCCGACCTGCCCGACGATGCCGCGCCGGTAGTCGCCGCCGATGTTGCGCGCGTATTTGACGTTCGCATACAGCGCACCGGACTTGCCGAAGCCGGCCGTGACGCCGAGGCCGAGCTCGTACCAGGTGCGGCCCAGATGCGTCGCGAACGGCGTGCCGCCGACGACGGTCCGGCCGGGCGACAGGAAGTCGCGCAGCACGTCGGCCGTGAAGTACGGCGTCGCCGCACCGTCGCCCGCGTCCGCTTCCATATTCGGCCGGAAGATCCGCACGCCGACGCGCCCGCGCAATGCATTCGACGTCGTGCCGGACACGGCCGACACGTTGTCGCCGAAGCCGTTGAGCTTCAGGTACTGATACATCAGCTGCGCCTGCGGCTCGATCGCGATCGGCGTGCCGGCGATCGCGAACGGCTTGCCGACTTCCTGCGACAGCGCGACGCCGAAGCCGTTCTGCGACGCTTCGTTGCCGTAACTGTCGCGATAGCGGTTGCCGTAGTGCGTGACCTGTCCGACCGTGTCGAAGTACGTGCCGTCGGACAGATAGCGCGTCCAGTAGCCGCCGATGCTTTGCGCATGCATCTGCACCGAGCCGGTCGAGGTCGACAGATCCGCCGCGTCGGCGCGCGCGCGGTCGCTGAAGCTCGCATGCGAGGTGCCGATCGTGGCCGTCACGCCGGCATGCGTGCTGCCGCCGTTCGGCGTCTGCTCGAGCGTCCAGTCCTTGCCGAGCTGCGCGAAGAAGGTGCGCTCGTCGGCCGCGAAGCGGCCCGCGTTCGCGTCGAGGCTCTGGCCGCCGATGCGCCCCCACACGCCGTCGCGGTTGCCCGGCTGCCGCTTCTCGACGTTGTAGACGTCGCCGACGCGTTCGTGCAGCTTGCCGAGCGTCGAGAAGCCGTAGTCGACGTTGAGCAGCGGCGTCAGCGCGTAGCCGGCCACGCCCGGGCGATACGCGAGGTGGCTGCCGCCGCCGTCGCCGCCCGCCGACGGACCGACCGGATCGCCGGGATCTGCCGGATCGAGTTGCGAACGCAGATACCAGCCGTTCGCGTCGCGTTGACCGCCGCGGAACAGCCGGTATTCGTACGCGCCCGCTTGCACCGGGCCGGCGAGATGGAAGGCCGACGCGCTCGTCGTGCCCCCGTTCGCGGTGACGACGACCGGAATGCCGTCGCCGGTCGTCTGCGCACCGGTGCCCGCGGTGTTCGCGATCTTCAGGCCCGTCGTGCCGGTCGCGCTGCCGCCGTCGACGACGACGCGGTCGGTCGGTGATGCATCCGCGCCGAGGAACGTGTTCAGCGCGATCGTGCCGCCGTTGCCGACGTAGCTGCCGGTCGTCAAGGTCTTGTAGCTGCCGGTCAGCGCCGGCGAGCCGGTCGGGGCGGCGAACGCGAGCGTGCCCGCGTTCGTCAGGCTGCTCAGCACGGAGCTCGCCGTCATGTTCCAGGTGCTCGTGCCGTCGACCGTCAGCGCGACCGGATCGATCCGGCCGGTGAGCGTCGTGCGCTGGGTCAGGAATACGTTGCCGGTGCTCGACGCGTCGGAGACGATGTCGCCGCTCAGGTTCACCGCCGAGGCGGTGAATGTCGTGCGGCTGCCGTTCGCGAGATCGAGCAGCGTGCCGTTGCCGGTCGTGACGACCGTGCCGTTGCGCACCGCGATGTCCGCGCTGCCGCCGCGCGCGGCGAACGCCGGGCCGCCCACGGCCGTGATGCTGCCGCCGTCGATCAGCACCGAACTCGTGGCGCCGCTCGCGAGCGTATCGGACGTCGTCACGCCGGACGTCGCGCCTTTCAGCGTCGTGCCCGTCAACGCGAGCGCGCTGCCGCCGTCGGCCGTCGCGCCGTTGCCGGCCGCGCTCGCGATCGACGAGCCCGTATCGGCGAGGCGGCCGCCGCGCTGCGCGACGATGCCGTCGGCCGCGATACCGGTGGTGCTCAGCTTGGCGCCCGACAGCAGCGCCGTCGTGCCGCCGTCGGCGACGATCGCATGCGCGCCGGCGCCGGCCGTCGCGACGGTCGTTCCCGTGGCGTCGAGCGTCGAGCCCGCGCCCGACACGAACAGCCCACGCGCGCCGTCGCCGCCCGTGCGCACGACGGTCGCCGCGTCGGTCGCGATGTGCGCGCCGGCGCCGATCGAATGCAGGCCGTCCGCGCCGCTGCCCGTCGTGCCGATCTGCGTGCCGGTCAGCACGATCGTCGAATCGGTGCCGACGTTGTCGATCCCCTTGCCTGCGCCGCCGACCGCGATCGAGGTCGCACCGGCGGCGATCCCGCCGCCGCTGACGGTAGCGTCGATCAGCATACCGTCCGCACTGCCGTTCGCGACGACGCTGCCTGCGCCGGACAGCGCCACCGACGCGCCGGCGCCGGTCAGATGGACGCCCGCCACGCCGTCGTCGGCTTGGATCGTGCCTGCGTTGGCGAGCGTCGCCGATGCGCCTTCGACGCGCGCGCCGGTCCCGTTCGCGACGCGGATCGTCGACGTGTTGTTCACCGTGCCGAGCGTGCCGGCGACGACGCCGGTCGAGCCGGCGCCCGTCAGCAGTACCGTGTTGCGGTTGTCGAGCGTACCGAGCTGTTGCGCGACGAAGCCCGTCACGCCGGCCGTCGACGACGTCACGGCCGCATCGTTGGTCAGCCGCGTCGCGACCGCGGTGCCTGCCGGCGCGCCGGACAGGTCGTGCGGCTGACCGTCGACGATGCCGGCCGTCGCGCCGTTCGCATTCAGGTTGATCGTCGCGCCTGCGTCGATCGTGCCGGTCGCGCCGCCTTCGACGGCGATGGCGATACCGTTCGCGCCGTTCACGTTGTAGACCGCATTGCCGGTCGACAACGTGGTGCCCGCATCGGTCGCGACGACGCCGCGCGCGCGTGCGCCGTCGACGTTCGTCGTCAGCGTGCCGGCCGCCGACCGGCCCGTGTACGCGGCACCGCCCGCGACGCGGAACAGCGTCGAATCGTCGGTGTCGACGCTCAGGTTCTGCGCGCCGACGTTGATCTTCGAGCCGGCGCCGTACGCGTAGAAGCCGATCTGGTTCGTGCCCGACACGAAGTGCGGCACGGCATTCGCGCCGACGTCGATGGTCGCGCCCGCGCGCGCGTGCACGCCGATCGCGCCGTTGCCGGTGAGGTTCAGCGTGCCGTCCAGTTTTGCCGCCGCGTTCGCCCCTTCGGCCCAGATACCGTAGTTGCGCATGTCGGACGCGGGATCGATCGCGCCGGCGACGTCGATCGTGCCGGTCGACGTCGCCGACGTGGCGGTCGCGCCGTTGCCGACGACCATGATGCCGATGCCGTTCACGCCGTTCAGCGTGATCGTGCCGGTGTTCGTGACGGTCGCGGCCGTATCGGCGGCGAGCATCCCGACGTTCGCGAGCGGCGTGCCGGGCGCCGCGCCGTTGACGGCGATCGTGCCGGCATTGGTGAGCGTGCCCGCCTCCGAGCCGATGCTCGCCATCGCCGCACCGTTCTGCGTCAGCGAGCCGATCACGATCGTGCCGCGGTTCGTCGCGGTGCCCGATGCGCCGAGCAGCACGCCGTACGCATGCGCGGACGACGCGACGTCGTTCACGGCTTCGGGCGCCGCGCCGTCATATTGCGCCGCGCGGCCGAGATAGATCGTGCCGCCGGCTTCGTTCGTGAAGCTGCCGCCGGCCGCGAAGCCGCCGATCACCTGGCTGTCGAGCGTCGTCGCGTTGACGCCGACGTTGATCGTGCCGGCGTTCGACGCGGCCGCGCCGTCCATCACGGCCACCGCGTAGTTCTGCAGGTCGGGGCGATTGCGGCCGTACGTCCATGCGCCGACGTTCATCACGCCGTTGTTGACGAACGTCGTACCGGCGCCGCTCGCGTACACGCCGTTGCCTTCGGTGTAGGCGTGAAAGCCGAAATTGTCCGGCTGCGCGCTGCCGCCGGTGTCGAAGTTGTCGCCGGACGCATAGCCGGACGAGATCGCGCCGTTGTTGACGCCGCTCGCGCCGCTCAGCAGCCGCACGAGCGTGAAGTCGCCCGACAGCCGGCCGTCGTTCACGAAGTGCGCGCCGTTGTCCGCCAGCACGGCCGAGCTCGATTCGACGAGGTTGGTGCCGCGGAAGTCGATCTGGCCGTCCTTGCCGATCTGCACGGTCGCGTTCGCGCCGGTGCCGTGCATCACCGACAGATGATCGGTCGGCAGCGCGTTCTCGTCGCCGGGCGAGACGTTGTTCGCGTATTCGAAGGTCTGCGTCGACATCGTGACGGCCTGGCCGAACGCCGCGTCGTACGCGGCCTGCGAGCCGAGCGCGCCGCTCTGGATCGAGCGCACGAGAAAATCGTTGTATGTGGCGAGCGACGCAGCATCGTTCACCGTCCACCTGCTGCCGTCGAATGCGGTGAAGGTGCCCGCGTAGGTCGGTACGTCGAGCGCGACGCTGCCGAGCGGCCCGCCGTTCGCCAGATAGTCGCCGGTCGTGAACTGGATCTGGTTGCGCGAATGCCAGTTGATCGTGCTCGACGCGGTACCGGTGCCGTCCGCGAGCGTCAGGTCGGTCTGCTTCGGCGCGATCGAAATCAGGTTGCCGGGCGCCGACGGCGCGGCGGCCGGATCGCCGATCGACACGTCCAGCGTGCCGCCCGAGCGGTCGACCGTCCCGATGCGCGCGTTCACGTACTGGTTGCCGTTCACGTCGTGAAATACCGGCACTTCGTGCGCGCCGGCCGTCGATCCGACGAACGCGGACGAATCGTAGGTGGCGACCGACGTATGCGCGCTCGTGATCGTATCGGGTGTGGCGACGCTTTGCGTCTTGCCGCCGAGCGACAGCAGCGGCTGGTTCGGGTTGCCGGATACGATGGTCGTGCTGCCGAACGGCAGCTCCGCGTAGCCGGAGTCGCCGGCCGCGCCGCTCCATGCGCCCGTCACGGCGACCGTGTCGCCGCCCGACACGGTCGCCGAGCCGACCAGGTTGTCGTTGACGGTCGGGCTGAAGGTGCCGAGCGCGCAGCTACCGCCGCTCCCGACGCTTGTGCCGTCGCCGCAACTCGATGCGTAGGCATTGCCGGCCGCGAGCGCGGCGAGTGCGGTGGCGAGCGCCGCGATGCGCAGCGGCGAGCGGCCGGCGCGCGCAGTGCCGCTGCGCGCCGGCTTGCCGCGCGCGCGCGTGGTTTCCGCGACGGCGATCCAGCACCCCGATGTGTCGCTCCATATCGATCGAAATGAGTGATTCACGACATACCCCTCTTTCTTCTTTTGAAGTGATATTCACCGCGAAGCGGTGAAGGCGCATTCCACGGCGGGAAATGAGCAGGCGTACGGCAGTAGTGGCTGCATCGTGCGCCAATCGCATTTCGTTACACCGGGGATGGGGCGAGTCTAACGATTGAAGGGGAGTGTGATTATCAGAAAAATTAAAATCGTGGTGATAATGCCGATTTTGTCCGATATTTCTGAATTGTGTGACTTATCGAACGGAAGGTATTGATGTTAAAGGACTTTGTCCTTTTTGTGAGGCGGTGGGGGAAAATCGCCGGATCGGTGGCGTCGCGCACTGTTCGGCAAAATTCGTCGCGCTAGAATGGGGGTTCGGGATTATATGGTTTTAAGGTCGACTGCTTTTTGCCGTGCGCGTGGAGTATTTTTACGCGCGAAATAGGGTAATGGCAAGAAAATAATATCGGCCGGTGTTTCGATAGGTCTTTCTGTCCCGCGGATGAAACGGCGCCGCGTGAATGCGCGCTGTGTCGATGGAAACGGCCGTGGTTGCCGGACGGCGGCGCGGGTGCGCAGGGCGCGCGCTCAGAAATCGATCGTGTCGTCCGGATCGCCGTCGGCGGCGGTCGCGAGCGCCGCCGTGCGCGTCGTGCACGGCGCGGACGCCGACGGATCGAGCGACGGATTGCGCAGCTTCTCGAGCACGCGCTCCGGCACCGGAATCTGCATCCGCGCGGCGACGTCGCCGCACTGGAACATGATCAGCTCGCCGGGCTTGAAGGCCGTCCACACTTCATTGTCGGTGAGCGGCTGCGTCGCGATCACCGCGACGCGATCCTCCGGCGTCGTGTATTTCGCGAAGTCGATCGACAGGTCTTCGTCGACGAGATGCGCGGTCGAGAACGGCCAGCGGCGCACGAGGTAGTGCAGCCGCGTCGAGCAGTGCGCAAACAGCGCCTGGCCGTTCGACATCAGGAAATTGAACACGCCGTGATCGGTGATGCCGCGCGTGAGTTCGCCGACGCGCTCGAACAGTTCCGGCAGCGGCGGCTGCGCGCCGGGAAACGCCTCGCGCAGCCCCTGCATCAGCACGCAGAACGCCTTCTCGCTGTCGGTCGTGCCGACCGGCTGGTACACGCTGCGCTCGAGCTCGGGCTCGAAGTCCTGCAGATCGCCGTTATGCGCGAAGATCCAGTGCCGCCCCCACAGCTCGCGCATGAACGGGTGACTGTTCTCCAGCACGATGTGGCCTTGCGTGGCCTTGCGGATATGCGCGATCGTGTTCTTCGACTTGATCGGATAGCGCTTGACCATTTCGGCGATGGGCGAGGTGGCCGATGCCTGCTGGTCGATGAAGAGACGGCACGCCTTGTCCTCGAAGAATGCGATGCCCCAGCCGTCGGCGTGGTGATCGGTGAGGCCGCCCCGGGCCGCGAATCCTGTGAAGGAGAATGTGACGTCCGTCGGCGCGGCGCAGTTCATTCCTAGGAGTTGGCACATTTTACTTGGGGCGGCAGACTGAAGCGGGGTAACGAACCGGGCGAACCCCCGGTACAATGCGGCTTCTAGCATATCACCGAGCCTCGAGCGGTAAAAAGCGGATTCCGCCGGCCGAAGGCCCCGTGTTGCGGTTTGCCGTCAGTCGCGACCCGCGCACGCGCGGTCCGGCCCCGCCGATGCCGGCCCGTTCCTCACGAGCCCCCTATGACTGCCTCGAACGCTTCCTCCCCGGCGACGCTGTCGCTCGCCCGTCCCGACGACATGCATCTGCACCTGCGCGACGGAGAGATGCTCGCCGCCGTGCTGCCGCATACCGCCCGCCAGTTCGCGCGCGCGATCGTGATGCCGAACCTGAAACCGCCGGTGACGACCACCGCGCACGCGCAGGCGTACCGCGACCGCATCCTCGCCGCGCTGCCGGCCGGCATGGCGTTCGAGCCGCTGATGACGCTGTACCTCACCGACAACACGTCGCCGGACGAGATCCGCCGCGCGCGCGAAAGCGGCTTCGTGCACGGCGTGAAGCTGTATCCGGCCGGCGCGACGACGAATTCGGACCACGGCGTCACCGATCTCGCGAAGTGCGCGAAGACGCTCGAGGCGATGCAGGAGACCGGCATGCCGCTGCTCGTGCACGGCGAGGTGACCGATGCGTCGATCGACCTGTTCGATCGCGAGAAGGTGTTCATCGATCGCGTGATGACGCCGCTGCGCCGCGATTTCCCGGGCCTGAAGGTCGTGTTCGAGCACATTACGACGAAGGACGCGGCCGATTACGTGCGCGACGCCGATGCGGCGCCCGGCCTGCTCGGTGCGACGATCACCGCGCATCACCTGCTGTACAACCGCAATGCGCTGTTCGTCGGCGGCATTCGTCCGCATTACTACTGTCTGCCGGTCCTGAAGCGCGAAACGCATCGCGTCGCGCTCGTCGAAGCGGCGACGTCGGGCAACCCGCGCTTCTTCCTCGGCACCGACAGCGCGCCGCACGCGCGTGGCGCGAAGGAAGCCGCGTGCGGCTGCGCCGGCTGCTACACGGCGCTGCACGCGCTCGAGCTGTACGCGGAGGCGTTCGACCAGGCCGGCGCGCTCGACAAGCTCGAAGGCTTTGCGAGCTTCTACGGTGCCGATTTCTACGGGCTGCCGCGCAGCGCCGAGACGGTGACGCTGCGCCGCGAGACGTGGGAACTGCCGCGCGAGGTGCTGGCGGGCGACACGCCCGTCGTGCCGCTGCGCGCCGGCGAGACGCTCGGCTGGAAACTCGCATGACGCACGCGCCGCCGCGCGCGGCCGCCCAGGCAGGCGGCGACGGCGCGGCTGCGTTCGCGCGGATCGACTGGTCCGCGCCATGGCTCGCGCGCTTCGCGCAGCCGGGCCGCACGGTGCAGGCGGCCGCGACGGTCGGCGACGCCGCGCTGCTCGAGGCACTGAACGACGCACTGCGCGACGGCGCGCGCGTCACGGGCCGCGGCAAGCCGCTGCGCTTCGTGCCGCAGGCCGAGCTGCCGCCCGGCATCGCGTACGAAACCCATATCGCCGAAACCGGCCGCGTGCCGACGCGGCACAATCTCCACGACTTCTTCAATGCGCTCGTCTGGCTCGCGTATCCGCGCATCAAGGCCGCGCTGAACGCGCGCCAGGCCGCGGCGATCGACGCGGCGGGCGGCGTCGGACCGGTGCGCGGCACGCTGCGCGACGCGCTGACGCTGTTCGACGAGAATGCGGCGCTGTTCGTGACCGCCGATCGCACGCTCGCCGATGCGCTGCGCGCGTTCGACTGGCAGCGGCTGCTGGTTGCCGCGCGCGACGCGTGGGGCGCGCGCTGCGAGGCGCGGCTCGTCGGCCATGCGCTGCTCGAGAAGCTCGTCGCGCCGTACAAGTCGTGCACCGCGCACGTCTGGATCGTCGAGGTCGACGCCGACTATTTCTCGTGGCCCGACGCGCGGCGCGCCGAGCATGTCGACGCGCAGGTCGCCGCGATGCTCGCGACGCGCGCGCTGACGAGCCGCGATTTCTCGCCGCTGCCCGTGCTCGGCGTGCCGGGCTGGTGCGCGGCGAATGCCGATCCGGCGTTCTACGCGGATCCGGCCGTATTCCGCAGCGGCCGCCGCACGCGCGACGCGGCCGGCGGCGGCCAGTGCTAGAATGCGCGTCGCAAAGCAGGCCAGGCAGTCGCGGCCTCGCCGCCTTCGGGCTGGCGGGGGCGAGGAAAGTCCGGACTCCACAGGGCAGGGTGATGGCTAACGGCCATCCGTGGCGACACGCGGAACAGGGCAACAGAAAGCAAACCGCCGATGGCCCGGCGCAAGCCGGGATCAGGTAAGGGTGAAACGGTGCGGTAAGAGCGCACCGCGGCGACGGCGACGTCCGCCGGCACGGTAACCTCCACCCGGAGCAATTCCAAGTAGGCAGGCGCGCATCTTCGGATGCAGGACGGGGCCCCCGTCTCGTCTGCGGGTAGGAAGCTTGAGCGCGTCAGCAATGGCGCGCCTAGAGGAATGGCTGCCACGCAGCGTGCGCTTCGGCGCGCGATGTGCACAGAATCCGGCTTATCGGCCTGCTTTGCCGCTCGAATGCAAAGGGCCGGCGCTCCTGACGGAACGCCGGCCTTTTTTTCATGCGCGTGCGCTGCTTACGCGGCGACGATGTCGAACGAGTGCGTGAGTTCGGCCGTCTTCGCGATCATGATCGACGCCGAGCAGTACTTGTCGTGCGACAGGTTGATCGCGCGCTCGACCGTTGCCGGATTCAGGTTGCGGCCCGTGACGGTGAAGTGGAAGTGGACCTTCGTGAACACCTTCGGATCTTCGCTCGCGCGCTCGGCCTTCAGCGTGACCGAGCAGCCCGTGACGTCCTGGCGGCTTTTCTTCAGGATCAGCACGACGTCGTACGCGGTACAGCCGCCGGTGCCGACCAGCACCATCTCCATCGGCCGCGGCGCGAGGTTATGGCCGCCGCCTTCCGGCGCGCCGTCCATCGCGACGAGGTGGCCGCTGCCGGTCTGTGCCGAAAACGCCATCCCGTCCTGACCCATCCAGCTTACTTTGCATTCCATGCTTGCGCTCCCGCGTTGCCTGATTCGAATTCGATCCGGCATTGTAGCCCGGCGCGCAACGGTCGGCTGACGCACTGCACGGCGCGAAACGGTGCGTCCTCGGTCACGGGAGGAACGGCACTCGCGGCGACGATTTCCCTGTCGGCTTTAGGGGTTTTACTCTAGATGCGTGCGTTCCGGCGCGCCTGATGACGAAAGTAACTTGTTGATTCGACAGAGAAATTTCGTGCGTCGCCAGGTTTGTCGATAATTTCACATCGTGGTCATCGATTTCGCAATGCAAATTTTCTTGTGAAGTCTGCAGGCCGTTCGTATAATGCGACTCATTGGTTGTCGCGCTGCGGCAACCTCCGAATGTCTCCTCCACCCTCCTCCTAAGGTGGATTAAGCCCGAACCAGCCGTTCGGGCTTTTTTTTCGTCCCATGCAAACAGCGGCGCACGGCTTGCGCGCGTCGACAGCGTCAGGCGGGCTGCCGCGCCGTCGGCCGCGACGCCGCATCAGGCGGTGCGGATGACGTCGGTGCGGCGGGCGCGGACGCATGCGCGGCCGACGCATGCGCGCGACCGTGTGCGCAGAAATGGCGAACGCGCTCGCGCACGGCGCGCAGGCGCGCGATCCGGTCCTCGGCGTGGGCGGCGCGCGCTTCGGCGATGCGTGCGTCGAGCGCATCGAGCTTCGCGTCGCAGCCGGTGCGGGCGAGGGCGGCAGGCGCCGCGGCGGCCAGCAGCGCGGCCGCGAACAGGTAGATCGGTCGTTGTTTCATCATGCTGGTTTGTTGTTCTGGATGGTCGGCCGGCCGCGGCGCGGCCAGCTCGTGCGCCGCGCGCGACCGGATGCGCCGGCCCGGCGCTCGGTTCGCCGGGAAATCGGGGCACGGAGCGGATTTTGGCCCATTTCGCGCGCGCCGCACACGGGGCGCGGATTCCCTTTGACCGCGCAGCCGCATTTCCTTTATAATTCAGGGCTTTTCCGCATTCATGCCCACGGAAAAAGAACAGGGAGAGCCTGCACCGCGCCTCGAAGCGCACACAGACAAGCAGGAAGAACACATCGGGCAAAGCAATTTTTTTGGATCGATCATGAAGACGTTTTCCGCAAAAGCCCATGAGGTGACGCGCGAATGGTACGTGATTGACGCGACGGATAAGGTTCTCGGCCGTGTCGCCAGCGAAGTGGCACGCCGTCTGCGCGGCAAGCACAAGCCTGAGTTCACCCCGCACGTCGACACCGGTGATTTCATCATCGTCATCAACGCGAGCAAGTTGAAGGTCACGGGCAACAAGACTCTGGACAAGAAGTACTACCGTCACTCGGGCTACCCGGGCGGTATCTATGAAACGACGTTCGGCAAGATGCAGGAACGCTTCCCGGGCCGCGCGCTCGAGAAGGCGGTCAAGGGCATGCTGCCGAAGGGCCCGCTCGGCTACGCGATGATCAAGAAGCTGAAGGTCTACGCAGAAGCGACGCATCCGCACTCGGCTCAACAGCCGAAGGCGCTCGAGATCTAAGGGGAGCCCACATGATCGGTAACTGGAACTACGGTACGGGCCGCCGCAAGAGCGCAGTCGCTCGTGTCTTCATCAAGGCTGGCAAGGGCGACATCATCGTCAACGGCAAGCCCATCGCTGACTACTTCGCACGTGAAACGTCGCTGATGATCGTGCGTCAGCCGCTGGAACTGACGAACCACGCTCAAACGTTCGACATCAAGGTGAACGTGTCGGGCGGCGGCGAAACGGGTCAGGCAGGCGCAGTGCGTCACGGCATCACGCGCGCGCTGATCGACTACGACGCGACGCTGAAGCCGGCCCTGTCGAACGCAGGCTTCGTCACGCGTGACGCGCGTGAAGTCGAGCGTAAGAAGGTCGGTCTGCACAAGGCACGCCGCGCCAAGCAGTTCTCGAAGCGTTAATTCCGCTTCATGGCCGCGCCGCTTGCGGGCGGCGCCCGCCGGAAAAACCGCCAGCTTTCGCGCTGGCGGTTTTTTTATGCGCGCGTGCCGGACGGGCCGTCGCCGCGCGCACCCGGCCCGGCGCAGCGAAATCGACAAGAACCTGTTGATTTCATGGACTTCAGCACGATCTTCTGATCGGCCCTACAATAGCGGCTAAAGCTTTTTGGAGAGTTCGCATGAACGCTGTTACCGAATCCGCAGCAACGACCACCGAAATGCCGGCTCCGTTCGTCTTCACCGACGCCGCGGCCGACAAGGTCAAGCAATTGATCGACGAAGAGGGCAATCCCGACCTGAAGCTGCGCGTGTTCGTGCAAGGCGGCGGCTGCTCGGGCTTCCAGTATGGCTTCACGTTCGACGAGGAAGTCAACGAGGACGACACCGTGATGAACAAGAACGGCGTCCAGCTGCTGATCGACTCGATGAGCTACCAGTATCTGGTCGGCGCCGAGATCGACTACAAGGACGACCTCAACGGCGCGCAGTTCGTGATCAAGAACCCGAACGCCACGACCACCTGCGGGTGCGGCTCGTCGTTCTCGGTCTGATCGCACGATCGCGCCTTTCCGGTTCGCCGGAACGAAAAACGGGGCTTCATGCCCCGTTTTTTATTGTCGGGATCGCGCGCGTCGGCGCGCATCAGCGCGGGTAGAGCGCGCCGAGCACGCGTTCGCCGGCCGCGCCGGTCACCGCGGACAGATTGCCGGGCTCGCGTGCGACGAAGCGATACGCGAGCCACGCGAACGCGAGCGCCTCGACTTGCTGCGGCGGCACGCCGAGCGCGACGGTCGTGTCGACCGAGGCCGGCACGCCGGCATCGCGCAGCGCGCGCGACAGCGCGTCGAGCAGCACCGGATTGCGCGCGCCGCCGCCGCATACGAACACCGCGCGGCAGTCGGGCGCATGCCGCGCGATTTCGCGCGCGACCGACACCGCGGTCAGCGCGGTCAGCGTCGCCTGCACGTCTTCGGGCGCGACGTGCGCGAAGGCGCCGAGCCTCGCGTCGAGCCACGCGGGATTGAACAGGTCGCGCCCCGTGCTTTTCGGCGGCGGCGCGGTGAAATACGGCTCGTCGAGCAGCGTATCGAGCAGGGCCGCGTGCACGGTGCCGCGCGCGGCGAATTTCCCGCCGTCGTCGTAGGGCTTGCCGAGGTGGCGCGTCGCCCATGCGTCGATCAACGCGTTTGCGGGGCCGCAGTCGAAGCCGCGCACGTCGCCGCCGCCGCCGTCGGCGGGCAGGATCGTGATGTTGCTGATACCGCCGAGATTGCAGACGACGCGCGTCTCGCCCGGCGCGCCGAACACCTCCGCATGGAACGCGGGCGCAAGCGGCGCGCCGTGGCCGCCCGCGGCGACGTCGCGGCTGCGGAAATCGGCGATCACGTCGATATGCGCGAGTTCGGCGAGCAGCGCCGGATTGTTCAGCTGCCGCGTATAGCCGCGCTCCGGACGGTGCCGCACCGTCTGGCCATGCACGCCGATCGCGCGCACGTCGTCCGGCGCGAGGCCGGCCGAGCGCAGCAGTTCGTGGCAGCACACCGCGTAGCGCGCGACGATGGCGTTGGCGGCGAGCGACTCGCGCTCGATCTCGTTGTCGCCGGGCTGCTGCAACGCGAACAGCGCGTCGCGCAGCGACTGCGCGAAACCGACGCAGGCCTGCGCGAGCACGACCGGCGCGCTGCCGGCGGCGAAACGCACGGCGACGCCGTCGACGCCGTCCATGCTGGTGCCGGACATCAGGCCGAAGTAGATGCCGTCGGCTGGATGGGCGGTTGGCGGGTGTCGTTGCGGCACGTTGCGGTTCTCCTGAAGCATGAAGCGCGGGCACGATCCGCGCGCGTTGCGCCGATTATCCGCGCAACGCGGCGCGCCGTTAAGCGACGCGCGCGCAAGTTATGGGAAAATCCCTGTTTTTGCGACATTCTTCCTGGCACCGATGAGCACCGAACCCAGTTCCAAGCCCGTTTTCCCGATCACCGACGAAGTCCGGCATGCGCTCGCCGTCACGAAGCGCGGCGTCGACGAGCTGCTGATCGAGGAAGAGTTCGCGCAGAAGCTCGCGCGCAGCGCGGCCACCGGCAAGCCGCTGCGCATCAAGCTCGGCCTCGACCCGACGGCGCCCGACATCCATATCGGCCACACGGTCGTGCTGAACAAGATGCGTCAGCTGCAGGATCTCGGCCATACGGTGATCTTCCTGATCGGCGATTTCACGTCGCTGATCGGCGATCCGTCGGGCCGCAACGCGACGCGTCCGCCGCTTACGCGCGAGCAGATCGAGGCGAACGCGAAGACCTACTTCGAGCAGGCCGCGCTCGTGCTCGACCGCGACAAGACCGAGATCCGCTACAACAGCGAATGGTCGATGCCGCTCGGTGCGGACGGGATGATCAAGCTCGCGTCGCGCTACACGGTCGCGCGCATTCTCGAGCGCGAGGACTTCACGAAGCGCTTCCAGGGTGGCGTGCCGATCTCGATCCACGAATTCCTGTATCCGCTGATGCAGGGCTATGACTCGGTCGCGCTGAACGCCGATCTCGAGCTCGGCGGCACCGACCAGAAGTTCAACCTGCTGGTCGGTCGCGAACTGCAGAAGCAGTACGGCCAGGAACAGCAGTGCATCCTGACGATGCCGCTGCTCGAAGGTCTCGACGGCGTCGAGAAGATGTCGAAGTCGAAGGGCAACTACGTCGGCATCAGCGAGAAGCCGACCGACATGTTCGGCAAGCTGATGAGCATCTCCGACACGCTGATGTGGCGTTACTTCGAACTGCTGTCGTTCCGCAGCATGGACGAGATCGCCGGCTTCAAGCGCGAAGCCGAAGGCGGCCGCAACCCGCGCGACTTCAAGGTGATGCTCGCGCAGGAAATCGTCGCGCGCTTCCATTCGCAGGCCGATGCCGAGCGTGCGCTGGAAGACTTCAACCATCGCGCGAAGGGCGGCGTGCCGGACGACATTCCGTCGGTCTCGCTCGCCGGCGCGCCGCTCGCGATCGGTCAGCTGCTGAAGCAGGCGGGGCTCGTGCCGTCGACGAGCGAAGCGCTGCGCAACATCGAGCAGGGCGGCGTTAAGATCGACGGCACGACGGTGTCCGACAAGGGCCTGAAGGTCGACGCCGGCGAATACGTCGTGCAGGTCGGCAAGCGGCGTTTCGCGCGCGTGACGCTCGCTGCATGATCGCGCTGATCCAGCGCGTGAAGCGCGCCGACGTGCGCGTCGGCGAGCGCGTGACGGGCGAGATCGGCGCCGGCCTGCTTGCGCTCGTATGCGCGGAGCGCGGCGACACCGAGGCCGCGGCCGACAAGCTGCTCGCCAAGGTGCTCGGCTACCGCGTGTTCAGCGACGCGGCAGGCAAGATGAACCTGCCGGTGTCGAATATCGACGGCGCGGGCCGTGCCGGCGGGCTGCTGCTCGTCTCGCAATTCACGCTCGCGGCCGACACCAACAGCGGGCTGCGGCCGAGCTTCACGCCGGCCGCGCCGCCCGACGAGGGCGCGCGGCTGTTCGACTATTTCGTAGCCGCCGCGCGTGCGCGTCACCCGATCGTCGAAACCGGCGAATTCGGCGCCGACATGCAGGTGTCGCTCGTCAACGACGGCCCCGTGACGTTCTGGCTGCAAGTGCGGCCCTGATTCCCCGCCGGAGACGCCTCGCGATGGCTACCACCCAGATCCTCTTCATCCGCCATGGCGAAACGGCCTGGAACCGCATCAAGCGGATACAGGGCCACATCGACATTCCGCTTGCCGACACGGGCCTCGCGCAAGCGCAGCGGCTCGCCGCGCGCCTCATGCGCGAGGCGCACGACGGGGCACGCATCGATGCAGTCTATTCGAGCGACCTGATGCGCGCGCAACAGACCGCGCAGCCGTTCGCCGCTGCGCTCGGCCTGCCGCTGCTGCTGCGCGAGGGGCTGCGCGAGCGTGCGTACGGCGTGTTCCAGGGGCATGACAGCGCCGAGATCGAAACGCTGTTTCCGGACGCGTATGCGGAATGGCAGACGCGCGATCCCGGCTTTGCGCCGGAAGGCGGCGAATCGCAGCGCGCGTTCTATCATCGCGTGCTGCATGCGCTCGAGCCGATCGTCGCCGCGCATCCCGGCGGGCGGATCGCGTGCGTCGCGCACGGCGGCGTGCTGGACTGCGTGTATCGCTTCGCGAACGGCCTCGACCTGTCGGCGCCGCGCAACTATCCGCTGCTCAATACGAGCATCAACGTCGTCGATTACGTCGACGGCCGCGCGCATGTCGTCCGGTGGGGCGACATCGCGCATCTCGACGCGCCGAGCGACGACGACGGGTATCGCAAGGTGCTGTGATCGCGTGCGCGCGTCGGCGTGCGCATCGCGTGACTGCGCGGCGGGTCGTGCGCTGGAGTGGGACGCGTGTGTGCGGTTACTGCGGTTACGGCGTTTGTCGGCTTGCCCGCTTGTCGGCCGCGATCGGCGACGCAGCTTGTCGATTTCCTGATTGCCGTTCTTCTTGCCGCGGTGTCTTGCGTTCGTGCGTCCGTGCTTCTGCGCGCTGCGCTGGTCTTGCCGTCGATCGCCGGATCGGTCGCCATCAATCACTATGCGGGCCGAGGCACTCCACACCGCATTGGCTTCATCGCCATCAGCCGTGATTCGACGACGGACGATCGGGCGGCACGGCCGTCGCGGCGGTCGCGCGACGTCGTGCGCGTTTGGACACGCCGTTCACGAGTGCCCACCGCAGCACGGGCGCGACGGCGCGCACGCCGGGGCGGACCACCGCGCGGCGCAGCGGCGCGAACGTCGACACGCCGAGCATCTGTTGCGCCCACGGCCGCAGCAGGTCGACGCCGGCCTGCATCACGAGTGTCGCGGCGGGCCGCAGCATCGGCGACGCGAGCGGCGCGTTCAGCAGGATGCGCATTACCTCCGAAGGTTCGCGGCCCGGCCTCGAGCTCGGGACGCATCCGCGCGAGATATGCGTCGATTTCGGCGCGCGAGCGCGGAATGTCGGTCGCGCCGAGCCGCTCGGCGATCTGCGCGGTCTCCGCATAGTAGCGATCCTGCAGTTCGCCCGGCAGCGCGGGGTTCACGTAGCGCAGATGCGCGGCGAGAAAGCTCGACACCTCCGCGACATGCACCCAGGTCAGCAGCGCGGGATCGTCCGCGCGATAGGGGCGGCCGTCCGGTGCCGTGCCGGCGACGCGTGCATGAATCGCCTTCACGCGTTCGATCAGCGCCAATGCATCGCAGCGATTGCCGAACGTCGTGCCGGAGATGAACGTCGCGGTGCGCCGCAAGCGGCCGAGGATATCGGTGCGAAACGACGAATGATCCCAGACGCCCGCAAGCGCGAGCGGATGCAGCGCCTGCAGCAGCAGCGCGCAGATGCCGCCCGTCATCATCGACGTGAAATCGGCATGCACGCGCCAGCAGACCGCGTCGGGGCCGAACAGCCCCGGATCGCCGGGCGGCGACGAATAGTCGAGCGTCGGGCCGCTGCCGGTGGTCAGATGCGTGACGCCGGCCGCGACCCGCTTGCGGATCTGCTCGATCCACCGCGGGCTGCCGGCGGTAGAAGGCGGAGCGCTGTGCGGTGTCGTCATGGCGGGCCGGGTGTCGGACCGTGCGTTACTGCGCGTCCGGCGTGTCCCAGATGCTTTGCACGGGACTGCCGGCGTCGGGCGCGGCCAGGCCGAAGTGGCGGTACGTGAGGAGCGTCGCGACGCGGCCGCGCGGCGTGCGCTGCAGGAAGCCCTGCTGAATCAGGTACGGTTCGAGCACGTCCTCGATCGTGTCGCGCTCTTCGCCGATTGCGGCGGCGAGGTTGTCGATGCCGACCGGGCCGCCGTCGAACTTGTGCAGGATCGCTTCGAGCAGCTTGCGGTCCATCAGGTCGAAGCCGACCGGATCGACGTCGAGCATCGCGAGCGCCGCGTCGGCGATCGCTGCCGTGATCTGGCCGTCGGCCTTCACCTCCGCGTAATCGCGCACGCGGCGCAGCAGCCGGTTCGCGATCCGCGGCGTGCCGCGCGAGCGCTTCGCGATCTCGAGCGCGCCGTTCGGATCGATCTGCGCGTTCAGCAGCGACGCCGAGCGCTGCACGATGCGCGACAGCTGATCGGCATCGTAGAACTCGAGGCGCGCGACGATCCCGAACCGGTCGCGCAGCGGATTGGTCAGCATGCCCGCACGCGTGGTCGCGCCGACCAGCGTGAACGGCTGCAGGTCGAGCTTCACGCTGCGCGCGGCCGGCCCTTCGCCGATCATGATGTCGATCTGGTAGTCCTCGAGCGCCGGATACAGGATTTCCTCGACGACCGGCGACAGCCGGTGGATTTCGTCGATGAACAGCACGTCGTTGGCTTCCAGGTTCGTCAGCAAGGCCGCGAGGTCGCCCGCGCGCTCGAGCACGGGGCCCGACGTCTGACGCAGGTTCACGCCCATCTCGCGCGCGATGATGTGCGCGAGCGTGGTCTTGCCGAGGCCCGGCGGCCCGAACAGCAGCACGTGATCGAGCGGCTCGCGGCGGCGCTTTGCAGCCTCGATGAAGATTTCGAGCTGGCCGCGCACCTTTTCCTGGCCGACGTAGTCGTCGAGCTGGCGCGGCCGCAGCGCGCGTTCGAACACCTCCTCGTGCGACGAGGCGGGCGTGGCGGCAATGATCCGCTCGGCGGCGAGTTTGTCGGTTTCAATCATGCGGCCATTGTACCGCGCGGCGTGGCGCGGCCAACCTGGCCGAACGGCCGACTGTCGCGCGCGCCGACGCCGCGCGACACTGGATGCGACGGGCCGTTACGCCTTGGAGAGTGCCTTCAGCGCGAGCTTGATGCCTTCGGACACGCCGGTGCCGGCCGGCACGTTCTTGATCGCCGCGAGGCCTTCCTTTTCGGAATAGCCGAGCGCGAGCAGCGCGTTGAGGATGTCGGTCGCGTGGTCCGACGCCGACGCGGCGCCGGCGAGTGCCCCGAGGTCCGCGCCGAGCTTGCCCTTGAGTTCGAGCAGCAGGCGCTCTGCGGTCTTCTTGCCGATGCCGGGCAGGCGCGTGAGGCGCGCGGCGTCCTGCATCGTCACGGCCTGCGCGAGCTCCTGCACGCTCATGCCGGACAGCACGGCGAGCGCCATGCGCGCGCCGATGCCGGTGATCTTCAGCAGTTCGCGGAACGTCGTGCGCTCCTGCGGCGTGAGAAAGCCGTACAGCAGGTGCGCGTCCTCGCGCACGATCTGCTGCGTGAGCAGGACGACGCGCTCGCCGGTCTGCGGCAGGTTGTAGAAGGTGCTCATCGGCACGTCGATTTCGTAGCCGACGCCGTTGCAGTCGACGAGCAGGTGAGGCGGGTTCTTTTCGAGCAGGATGCCGGCGATGCGACCGATCATGGATGGCGGGATGCGAGGAAGAAAGCGCGAGTGTAGCGCACGTGCGGCGCAAAGCCGATGGTCCGGCGCGGCAGCGGCGCAATGCGGCGCGCACGCGCGACGCCGGCCCCGAGCGGCCGCACCGGTTGCGGTC